>CBFCZJ010000443.1:0-3064 GCA_965602445.1 uncultured Desulfobacterales bacterium
CAAATTCATCATCTAAGCAAAGCAGCGCCCGGAGACCTTCGCGAAGGATGCGATAGTCCTCGGCGATCACGATTCGGGGCTTATGTTTTTCGCCCAAGGTGTCTTCCTTATAAAATTCAAAATTCAAGATTGAACGCGAAAACCAAAATCTTCGATACCGGCAACGGCGGAAAATTCCGTTTCCAGCCGCTTTCGGGCCTCGCCGATACCGCCCAGCCGCTTTTCGATGTGCGCCCATGCTTCCGCTTCCCGGCTCCGGAGCCGGGCCTTCTGGGTGGGGCACAGGTACCAGGTGCAGATCCAGGGCCGAAGAACACGATTCAGCCGACATCCGCGGGGGCCGGCGTAGCGGCAGCGGTCCTGCCAGGAGGCGATGGGCTGTGCCGGCGGCAAGGTTCGGCCGGTCAGATGGAAAAGCAGCAGGTCCTTTGCGTCGAACCAGATTTTTGCCCCAAGACAGCACGAGTCCGGGCACCACGGACACGTGGCTGTGCACAGCTCGTCCATGATCGGATACAGGAGCGCCATCTGAGCTGCAATATCCCGCGCAAGGCGGCGCGCCCCTTCCATTTTCCCGTCGCAGTGCCGTATTTCCGCGCGGATCCAACCCTGAATCGCCTTCCATGCCCCTGGCTCCGTCCAGGGAATCGATTGTTTCGAAACCATGTCCTTCACTGTTCGGCCGTTAGAATTGGACTTTCACTGGAAGCTGTAAAGCCGGTGCGATGGAAGTGGGGCAGATCTGCAAGCCGGAAGACGCATGATCATCGTGGATCGAAGTCGGTGCGCCAGCCGCACCGGCTTTACAGCTTCCCGGAACGGATGATGCTGACGATCAGCCATACGCCCAGCACCGTGGCGATGCTGTAGCCGACCACCCCCAGCAGCGATGTCAGGGAAAAGGTCTGCCCGCCGAGCAGGTCTACGTGGAACTCGATGACCTTTTGGCGGGAGTTGAGCACCAACGAGCCTGCGATGATCGAAGCCGAGATGACCATCCCCACCGTGATGCGGTTGACCCCGGTTTCCATGAGCCGGTCAAAGCGCTGAAGGCCGCTGAGCTTCATCTCGATCCGGTGCTTGCCCCTGGCGATCTGGCGCAATATGTCGTGGAGCAGCTTCGGGGCGGACCGCAGGTACCCGCTCGCCTTGACCATGTCCCGGCCGGCGTTTTCAAAGATTTTCTCATAGTGGTAGCTGCGTTCGATAAGCTCTTTGGCATACGGCCGCATGGCTTGGAGGATACTGGCGTCCGATCCTAGAACTTTGCCCAGCGCCTCGGTCTGTATCAGGGTCTTGAACAAGAGGAGCAGGTTCCGCGGAAGGCGGATGTTGTATTTGAGGACCAGGCCGATCACCTGGTCGTATACGTCCCGGACCGAAATCGTCAGCAGGGAGCGGCCGTAGAAGGGTTCGCTGATGTCTTTCAGATCGGTCTTGAAGTTCTTCAGGTCCATGGTCTCTTCGTCGATCAGGCCGGCCTCGATGATGGCTTCCATGACCATGTCGTAGTTGTGTTCGGCGTAGCCTAAAAACACGTTGGCGATATTGCGCATCATTTCTTCGTCGAGATAGCCCACGATGCCGAAATCGACCAGGCTCACCCGCCCGTCGAACATGACGATGGTGTTGCCGGGGTGCGGGTCGGCGTGGAAGAATCCGAACTCCATCAGCTGGCGGGACAGGGAGCGCAGACCGATCAGCGCGATTGCCTTCGGATCGATGCCCTGCTTTTGAATCTCTTGGACCTGGTCCACCTTGATCCCCGGCACGTATTCCATGACCAGCACCGACTTGCTGTTGAACTCCCAGTAGACCTTGGGGATGTGAATCTCGTTGACCTGCCGGAAGTTGTGGGAAAATTTTTCAATGTTTCCCGCTTCCACGGCCATGTCGAGCTCCCGGAACACGGTGCGTTCGAATTCCTGGACCAGGTTGACCGCTCCGATGACCCGGCCCAGTTCGAACACCTTCTCGATTCTTTTGGCAAAGAAGTACATCAACTGGATGTCTTCTTTGATCTTTTTGGCGATGCCGGGACGGACGACCTTGACAGCCACCTCCTCGCCGGTGAAAAGCCGGGCCCGGTGAACCTGGGCGACGGAAGCCGCCGCCATCGAGGCCTCGGAAAAGGAGGCGAAGATTTCCGACAAGGGGCGCTTGAGCTCTTTTTCCACCGTGCTGCGGATGCCTTCGAAGGGATCGGGCGGAACGCTGTCGTGCAGCTTCTTGAATTCTTCGATGTAGGCGGGGGCAAACAGGTCGGCGCGGGTGCTCAGCAGCTGGCCAAGCTTGATGAAGCTGGGGCCGAGCTCTTCTAACGCCTGGCGGACTCTGCGGGCCGTTGCCGCAGACTCTTTGGGCAGGGCGGCAGAAACCGGTCCGGGGGGAGCGGTTCTTTTCCGACGGACGAGGCGACCGGCCGCGTCGGCAAATCCGTGTCGGGCAAGGACCCGTGTGATGGTGCCGAGTCTTCTGATTCCTCTCACGGTCGACCGCCCCCGGTTTCCGGTTCCCTAAAAAAAGGTGCTACTTCACTTTCCGCCACTTGATGAAGATTTCCTTGAGTTTGCCGGATTCGGCAACGAACCGTTCCACGTAGCCGCAGTCCGTGCAGACATAGTTGTCCAGAGCCGCAACGGAGGTCAGGCTGATGGGAATCGTGTTGCTGGTAAACGGACCGGTCTTGGGATAGACGTCGGCGCCGCAATACACCTCCGTGCTTCCGCATTTCGGGCATTTTCCGTCTTTCACTGGTCCACCTCCTCGATTTTTATCCAAATTTGGGCCAGCCTATTCTGAAAGCGGCCCGGTGTCAATATGGCGGCGGGGTCTCGTCTGAAACTTCCCTCGAATTCGATGTTTTTCTATGGGAAGGACAAAACGATCGAACCATGAAGATCATGAAGGACATGAAGGAAGAACAATAGGTTAAGGAATACAGGCCCCTGATTTCATGGGCTTGCCCCGCTCGAGGCGGGTGTCGGGTCCCCCTGAAGCGCTTGAAGGCATAGCCCCCGGCCCTGTCACCTATCCATTTTCTTCTTCATGCTCTTCATGTCCT
>CBFCZJ010000444.1:0-3044 GCA_965602445.1 uncultured Desulfobacterales bacterium
TGACCTGGAAGAATTCCGGTTTCCGGACGGCGGAAATCCGTTCGAGGCGTTGGCGGGAAACCGGGTTGCCGAGGATGGCGGTCATAAAACCCCGGTCGGCGGCCCGCCGGTAGACCGCTTCAAAATGAGGGTAGAGGAAGGGGTTACCTCCGGTGAAGCTCACCTGCCCGTACACGTACCGGCTGCAGCAAAAATCGTATAGATCATCGAGCACCCCCACCGCTGCCTCCAGCCCCATGGCCTTTCTGTCGCTTCGATCATAGCAGTGCTTGCAGTGAAGATCGCAGGCCTGGGTGAGGTGCCACTGGAGCGTGAACACCAAAGAGGTCATGAACTCCGATCCGTGCTTTTTTTCTGCGACGGCAAATTCCGCCGACCGGACGATCTTGGATGCGGGCGCCAACAGGAGCCCCTTTTGAACGGCAGCGTGAAGGATGTCGTCCACGACACCGACAGGGACTTTCCCTTCGGCGGCCGCCTGCCGGGGATCAATGTCCTCCGCGGCCATTTTCAGGGCCAGCAGATCGTGTCTGTCCGCCTCTTCGATCCGCACGGCGCCGCTTTGGGGGGATTTCCAGACCAATACCTGACACTCACCCCGCATCGGTTCGCGGAAGGCGTTTTTGAGCAGGTCCGGAAGCCCCCGCCAGGGTGTCGGAAACAATTCTAAGGCCGGGTTGATTTGGAGGGCGTCCACTTGGACAGGAGGGTCGGCGGCATCGTGCTGCAGCCGATATGCGGCCCGTTCGATGCGGGCCAGATCGACAAGGTAGGCATGACCCTTCAACCGATCGGCACGGTCGGCCAGATATTGGGGCAGATCCATGGAAGATGACGGCCCGGCATCGCCGCACAGTATCCCGGCCAGCAGCCGGGAGGTGACCGGATAGATGCTTTCCATTTTGGGTTTCAGAGATCCCATGGAACAGAGCTCCGGCATGGACTTTGTCGTTTTTCAAAACAACGGCCGGCAATCTTCAAAGATTGCCGGCCGTTGTTTTGTTTGTCTCATGCAGCCTGCATGGGAGGCGATCAACTTCACCCGCTTTTCCCGGGCCGCTTCTGGTTCTGTTCGGCGCCGCCGGCGCCGGAGTTGGTTCCGGCTCCCCCGCTTTTCCCCGACGGTTTCTGTTCTTCTTTTTCAATTTCGCCGGATTGCTTCTGCTCCTCGGACCGGGTCTGTGCAGCGCCGCCGGCGCCGCTCTTGGCCCCTCATCCGCTGGCCGCAGCGGGTTTTTCCACCTGAGCACCGCCGGTGCTCGGCTTTGCGCCTCACCCGCTTCCGGCATGGGCGCCGGGGGGCGTGATGCCGCCCATGCTCAAAAGGCCGGCGACTCCCAGGCCGGCGAGAAACTTTCTCAGTTCCTTGGTCTGCATGGCGCCCTCCTTTCGGCAGGTCCTAATGGATTGATACACTCGATGAAAAAGGCAAATCCGATTGAATTGATCAAAATATCTATTTCAGCACTTGTCAAGCAGTCATTTTTTAAAGCGTTTTAGGCCAGATCTATCCCCTTGAATATAATAGAAATACATATTGATTAGAAAAAAAGGTAGTTTTTCAGAATGGTTTGCCTTCCACCCGATCTGTCTGAATGCGGTTTACTTTTGCATGGCGTTTTTCTATTGTTTTCAAACGGATCGCCACCGGTGCCCACACCTTCAATCAGGAAACGCCATGAAGACTGATGACAGGAAGATCGGCCAAATCCTCTTGGACGAGGGTCTCGCCACAGAAAGCGACATTGAAAAGGCCTTTCAGATCCAAAAATCAAGTAAAATCTACAAGCCGATCGGACAGATCCTGGTCCAGCAAAACGTCCTGACCCAAAACCAGCTCAACTACCTGTTGGACCGGCATCTGAAGCGGGCGCTGTTGGGGCAGATCCTCATCAAGAGCGGGTTGATCGACGAGGAGCTGCTGGAGGTCGCTCTCCAGATGCAAAAGCAGTCGGGTCGAAAGCTCGGCGACGAGTTGGTCCAGCAAAATTTCATTTCCGAAGAGTCGATGCGCAAAGTACTTTGCACCCAGCTCAACATTCCCTTTGTCGACTTGCAAAACATCAACATCGATTTTCGGCTGGCCAAGGTCATCAACAAGAACTATGCCCGGCGGCATAAGATCATTCCGGTGTTCCGCTCCGGAGATACCCTGACCCTGGCCATGGACGATCCGACCAATGCCGAAATCATCGAAGAGCTTCAATCGATGACGGGCCTCCAGATCAAGGTGGTCACTGCAACCAGTGCCGGCATCGAGGAAGCCTTTACCCGCCTTTACGAGGTAAGCACGGCAAATGACGGCTCGGCTTTCGGAATCGAACTCCTCGACGATGATTCCGAGGAGGGTGCCTCGCTCAAATATGTCGGCACCAAAGACGCCAAGACGGCAGACCAGCTCGTTCAGCAGATCATTCGCATGGGCCTGGAAAAAGATGCTTCGGATATCCACATCGAAAGCGGGGACCGGCAGATTTCCGTCCGCTTCCGGACCGACGGCGTTCTGAAAGAACCGTTTCTCGGAGAAATGCAAGGCGAGCTCAACAGCAACCGGCGCCAGGTGATTTCCCGAATCAAGGTGCTTGGCAAGCTCGATATCGCCGAAAGACGGCGTCCCCAGGACGGAAGTTTCCGGGCCCAAGTGCTCAAAGAAGGAAAGCCATTGAAGATCGACTTTAGGCTTTCAGTGCTGCCGGGCTACTATGGAGAAAACATCGTCATTCGGATTTTAGACGCCCGAAACGCCCCAAAATCAATCGAGAACCTCGGGTTCTCCGGCGAGATCAGCCTTCGGATGCGCCAATTACTGGGACGGAGCCACGGCATTGTGCTCATCACAGGCCCGACCGGCTCCGGCAAAAGCACCACCTTGTATGGCGGATTGATGACCATCTTTCGGCCCGGCATCAAAATTCTGACCGCAGAAGACCCGATCGAGTACGTATACGACGGAATCACCCAGTGCGAGGTGAACCGGAAGATCGGCAACACCTTTGCCGCATACATCCGTGCGTTTTTACGGCAGGACCCGGAGGTCATCATGG
>CBFCZJ010000445.1:0-3032 GCA_965602445.1 uncultured Desulfobacterales bacterium
GGGATCGCAAACAAAAGCTCCATTTCCGGGACCTGGACCGCCACCTGCTCGCTGCTTCCGCGGGTGCACAGTTCCAGGGTTTCGGCCTTCCGGATTTCGAAGCCCATAGCGATCTTGTATTCGGCTTCGGTGACGGTGGCTTTGCAGACAAAAGCGTCGTTGTGTCGAAGGGCGATGATGTGCTTGGTCGACTGGCGCGTGACCGGAAAGGCGATTCGCTTTTCAACGGAATAGCGGTAAAGGTCGACCCCGAAGGCGTCGAACAGAGCGAACCGGGCGGCATCGAAGTACTTCAAATAATTTCCGTGCCAGACCACGTGCATCGGATCCATATCGGAAAACGCCACCCTCATGGGCAGTTCGATACTGGGAAGGGGGCGGCCGGTCATGGAATCCTGCAATTTCCGTTGCAGCCCCTGAGGTGTTCTTTTCTATGGCGACTTGACTGCATCTTTGATCTCCTGCCAGCCGGTGTTGGCGCCCTCTGCCGCCTCTTTGGCGGCCTCCCTGCTTTTGCGGGCGGCCTTTTCGGCATCATAACAGAAAAGGCGGGGGCCAGTTCAATGAAAAAAACGATGGGGCCGACCCGGCTTCAGGATCCGGCGGGGGAAAGAACGCGAAATCCTCCCTGTGGATCCGGCGGGGCCGGGAGGTAGCCGGGCACCCGGATTTGTGCAGGCCCAGGTGTTTTGCCTTCCGCCCAATCGACTTTTACGGCCGGCCGGCCGTCGGCGTGCTCGACGCGGATGTGGACAGGCCCTTGGCAGGTGGGGGTGGGACCGAAGCGAAGCGAAGAACCGTCATCGAGCCACGCTTGAAAGAGGCCCGACCCGAGAACGAGCCGGTCTCCCTCTTCCCGGACAAACAGGTTGCGGATCATCATGATCCATTCTGCTGCCGCCCAGCCGTGCTGACCGTCTCCCATGCAACCGCCGCCGGTCAGGGGGTGGATCGCTTCGGGCCACTGGCCGGTCGGCGACGCCAGATCTGCAGCGGTTCGGACCAGGTCCCCGGCCCTGGGGTCTTCGTTGCGGAGCAGGGTCTGTGCCAGCGCGAGGGTCAAATAGACGTTGACTCCCGAATGGATCATGTCCTGGAAAAACCCGCCGTTGTGAAAGGAGTTTTCCATCAGGTAGGTCAAGGTCTTTTCGATGCGTGAATCTTTCGGAGGGGTCAACTGCAGCGGATAGTCGGCCACCATGGAGCCGACGGCGCCGGCGTCCATGCGGCGGTAGGGCGAAGCAGGGATGCCGCCGCTGCTTTTGTGGCCTGGACTCTTCTCGATGATCTCGAAGATGTTTTTTTCGAACCCGTCGGCCTCCCGGGCAAAAAGACGGGAATCCTCGCTTTTGCCGGCGGCGTCGGTGAGTCCTGCGGCACCGCGAAGGCCGGCCACAGACCAGAAGTCGTCCCAGAAATAGTAGTCGTTCGGGCCGAGATGCTCGGCGCTGAATCCGGGCGGAAGCAGGCCGGCATGAAGCTGGCCGGTCTTTTCCGGAAGCCGTTTGCGAAGAATCCATCGGGCCCCCTTGATGGCCGCCTGGATCCAATCCGGCGGGGTCGCCTCTCCGGTGAGTCGTCGATACCGGTCCATGATCCAAAGGACCTGGCCGTTGGAGTCCCACTCTCCGGTTTGAGACCTGAAATAACCGTCTCTTTTTTGCTTGCCCGGAAAGCCGCCGATGGCGGTGCGGGCCCTGTCGGTCAGGCCGAGGGCGAGTATGGCCTGGAGCATCAGACAGGCATCCCGGAACCAGAATCGCCGGTATCCGTAGGGGCCGGGGTAGATCTCTCCCGCCGAGAGAAGAACCAGGGTCCGGACCGCTGCGTTATACAGGTAGGAGATGTTTTCGTCTGGGACGTCGATTGTGCAGGTGTTTTCCAGGGTCTGCTGCCAGTCGTGGCCGGCGGTGGTTGTCGTCTCCGCCTCCGGCGACAGGGGAATTTTCACCGTGACCTGTTGCCGGCCGCCTTCCGGCACCGGGAAAAGGGCCGCCGAGGTGGCCAGTCCGAGACGGCAATGAATTTTTCCGGACGGTTCGACCGGCTGGTTGAGCCGGTGCAGCACATCGCCATGATCGTAGTTGGAAAACTGCACTTTTGGCGGGCGGCGGTCGAAAGTCACCATGGACTTGCCGTCGACGATCCATCCGGGCAGTTCGTTTTTGTATTCCATCTTTTCGATGAAGCTGATTCCCTCCGGGTTGTAGGGGCGAAGGGCGACGGCGATGATTCCGCCCCGGCCGATATCGGCCTCTGCACGGAGGTGCACCACGGGCCGGCCGCCGTCGGACTCGACCCATGTTTCGGTGCAAAGCGTCATGGCCTCGGCACGGCCGGTGGTTTTCACCGACACGGCCGGATCGAAGCCAAGGCGTTGATCGACGTGCGCCAGCCGGGACGGCAGCAGTCGGCTGCCGTCGGAGGAAAGAAGCCAGACGTCGATCGACCATCCGTCGAACAGGGGGGTGACAAGCCCCCGGGGGTCGACGAGGGGGTACTCGGGCAGATTCGGCAGGCCGACGGCCGTCCAGTTGCGCTGGGTCAAATTGATGTGGGTGATGGAAAAGGCCCGGGGGATGAAGGACGGATCGGCCGGATTGTACTGCTTTTCGACCCAGAAGGGCCATACCCAGTCCAGGTTATATTGAATCACCCGGGTGTTGACCAGGCCTCGGGCCTGGAAGATGATGCCGGCCCGGAGAAGTTCGATGGGCTCCTGAACCTCCGATGGCTGGGAGAAGCCGCGCAGACCGCCCAGCAGCTGGACCGGATCGACAAATCCATAGGCCCGCGCTGCCCGGCCGATCAGGTATTTCCATGGAATCCAGCGAAGCAGCATGGGTTTCCTTTCTTCTGCAGTTTCTGTAAAATTGGATGCAACGATATTCGCTATCCCGAATCCTCCAGCATGGAGCAGCCTGAGCCTACTTGAGCTTTGTGGAGAATTCCGGACAACGATAGCCCAATCGGACAGGAAGCAAAATAAACCGAACACCGTATTTTGCAAGCCGCGTTCAGGTAAATTTCAA
>CBFCZJ010000446.1:0-2999 GCA_965602445.1 uncultured Desulfobacterales bacterium
GGGGCCGGCTGGCGGCGTCGCTGCGGAAAATTCCGCTGCTGGGCTGGCTCATCGGCCTGACGGTGGCCGTTTTGCTGGAACATCTGGTCGGGTACGAACTGGCCACCTCCGTCGGTCTTCCGAAAATCCCGGTTCTTTTCGGCTTTGTCATCATGCTCAAAACCCCGCTGCTGATCCCCAGTGCGCTTTTCTACGTGCTGTTGATCTACCTGATCCCGGCCGGTCTCGTTGCCAGGCTGATGGCCGCCCCGTCCAACTGGATGGCTGAACGGCTCTACCGGCTTCCGATATCCGTGCCGGTGATCGTCCACCTTGCGCTTTTGTATCTGATCTTGCACCTGTGGGCGGACATCAGCGCCTACCGGGGGCTGACGCTCCGGCTGACCCTGATTGCCGTGATGATGACCCTGAGCCTGAACCTGATCAATGGATACATGGGAGAGTTTAGCTGCTCTCATCCGGGGTTCATGGCGCTGGGTGCCTACGGAGCCTCGGTTTTTTCGGTCTTTTTTTTCGCCAGCGACAAGCTTTTCGGAGAAGCGCTGCTGCCCGAAGCCCTCGGTGCCTTTTGTTTTCCCATCGGGCTGATCTTCGGGGGGCTTGTGGCATCCTTGGGCGCCCTGGCCATTGCGATTCCGTCGTTCCGCACCCGGGGAGACTATCTGGCGATCATCTCTCTGGCCTTCCTGTTTATCGTCAAAAGCGCCATCGAAAACCTCGAATTCGTGGGCGGCCCCCGGGGATTGAGCGGCCAGCCGAATTATGCCACCCTTCCGGTGGTTTTCGCCGTGGCCGTGATCTGCATCTGGATCATCAACAACTTCGTTCGATCCACCATCGGCAAGGCGCTCAATGCGGTCCGGGATGACGAGATCGCCGCCGAAGCCATGACCGTCAACACACGGCAGACCAAGATCCTGGCTTTCATGTTCGGGGCGTTCTGGGCCGGGGTCGCCGGGGGCCTCTTTGCCCACGTGCTGCGCTACGTCAACCCCGGCACCTTCGGCATCCAGAAGCTGGCCGAAGTGCTGGCGATGGTCTATTTCGGGGGACTAAACTCGGTCTACGGCTCCATACTGGGCGGGGTCAGTCTGAGTCTGCTCAGCGAGGCGCTTCGCCCCCTGGAGCTGTTCAAGTGGATCATCATCCCCTTGCTGCTCATCCTCGTCATGATTTTCAGGCCCACCGGATTGATTGCGTTCAAGGAGTTCGACGTCAAAGCCTTGATTCGGCCCAAAGGCCACCCGGAAAAAGAGGTCTAATCCATGTCCCTGCTTGAAGTGGTCCACATGAGCCATGATTTTGGCGGCCTTCGGGCGGTCAACGACTATAGCCTCGCCGTTTCCCCCGGTGAGATCCGGGGCCTGATCGGCCCCAACGGCGCCGGAAAGACGACCATCTTCAACCTGATTACCGGAATGTACCGGCCCACCGAAGGCGACATCCGGTTCAACGGTGAATCGATCGTCGGAATGAGGCCCCATGAGATCGCCGCACGAGGATTGGGGCGCACGTTTCAAAACCTGCAGCTGTGGCGGCATTTGACGGTGCTCGAGCACGTGATGATGGCCCGCTACTCAAAACTCACCTATGGGCTGGTCGGGGCGTTTTTCGGCACGCCCAAACGCCACCGGCAAGAGGCGCAAAGCCGGCAGCGGGCCGAAGAGCTCCTGACGCTGCTCAATGTATCGCAATTTGCCGATCAACTCGTTCTCAACCTCCCTTACGGCGCCCAGCGGCGTGTAGAAATGGCCCGGGCCCTTGCCACCGAGCCGAAGGTTCTCTTTCTCGACGAGCCCACGGCCGGAATGAATCCGGAGGAACTGCGGCAGATGATGAAAATCATCCGCAAGGTGCACGAAGAGTTCAAGCTTGCCATCTTTCTCATCGAGCACCGGCTGCGAATGGTGATGGAGCTGTGCGACAAAGTCCAGACCCTGGTCTTTGGAGAGGTGATCGCCGAAGGGACACCCGAGGAGATCCAGAACAATCCTCAGGTCATCGAAGCCTATCTGGGCAAGGAGACGGTGGAATAATGCTGCTGAAGGTGGAAAATCTGCGGGTGTCCTACGGTAAAATCAGGGCGCTTCACGGGGTCGATTTTGAAATCAACCAGGGGGAAATCGTCACCATCATCGGTGCAAACGGCGCCGGGAAAAGCACCACCCTGCGGGCCATTTCCCGGCTGGTGCCGGTGGAGCCCGGAAGCCGCCTGACGTTTCAGGACCTCGACCTGCTTCAGTTTCCGGCGGACAAGGTCGTCAGCCGGCTCGGTATCTCCCACTCCCCGGAAGGAAGGCGTCTTTTTGGAAACCTTACGGTCATGGAAAACCTGATGCTGGCATGTTTTTCCCGCAAAGACAAAGACGCCATCCAGCGGGACCTTCAGCGGGTGTTGACGATTTTCCCCCGACTCGACGAAAGAAAACACCAGAAGGCCGGCACCCTCAGCGGAGGGGAGCAGCAGATGCTGGCCATCGGCCGGGCTTTTATGAGCGGCCGAAAGCTCATGCTCCTTGACGAGCCTTCCATGGGCCTGGCCCCGCTGCTGATGCTGGACGTGTTCAAGGCCCTGCGGGAGTTCAACCAGGAGGGGACCACGATATTGCTGGTGGAGCAAAACGCCCGCATGGCCCTTCAGTTTGCCAGCCGGGGGTACGTGCTGGAAAGCGGCCAACTTGTCCTGCACGGACCGTCCGGCGACCTCCTGGAAAATGCGGATGTGAAAAAGGCCTATTTGGGAGGATGAAACATAAAGTGCCTAGAGTGCCTAAAGTTCATAGAGTGCCTAGAGTTGAGGTGTCGCTTCGCTCCATTCTGTAATAAAAGATTCCATTTCCCAATTTCAGACATTCTATGCAAGCTGGTCACTCTAGGCACTCTAGTCACTCTATGAACTCTAGGCACTTGTTCCTGTATCGTTATTGAAATCCCCCCCGTCTTCTGGTAGGTTGCCACCGGTTTTTATCGTCGATGAAAGAGGAGACAGAATGATTCGA
>CBFCZJ010000447.1:0-2997 GCA_965602445.1 uncultured Desulfobacterales bacterium
TTCGGGCACTTTTTACGAAAGCATCAACTTTGACGCTGATATAAAATCATGGCGGCGATTTTATAGGCGGCGTATAGCATGTTTGGGGATCAGGAACAAGATGGCTATGGGGCCTTCCGGACGAACAAAGCGAAGCGTAGTGAGACAAGCCTGTCCCGAAGCTGGCCGGGGGGATTCAAATTCCAGGTTCAAGAATAAAATCGTGAAACGATTTTATATGACGCGACGATGTCGCTCTGGAGCGAAAGGCTAAAATTTCGATCCCTGCAGCAAGCTGCAGGGTATTATGAAATTTTTGGTCTCAACCGTCCAGTTAGATCCATGTGAAACTTCCCAACCCGTCATTCCGGCCGACTTGTCGAGGCGTAGTTGCCCTTTAACGAAGACGGAAGCGAAGCGGAGAGCCTCGCTTCGACAGGTTCTACAACCTCGCTGCAGGCAGGCTCACCGTCCTGCCTGTCCTAAGTGGAATCGAAGGGAGCGAAGTCGAAGGAGGATCCAGCAAAAAAGAATGGATTCCAGGTCAAGCCCGGAATGACGACATGGTGATAACGAAGTTTCACATGAGTCAAAGGGGATGTTTTTTCTTACCGGGATAATCCAAAGCGCACAGCGCTTTGGATTATCCCGGTTGGGAGAAAAATATTCTGGTAATATCGTTGTAAAATACGTACACCATCAGCAGCAGAAGAAGGAAAATACCCGCCTGCTGGGCGATCTCTCTCACCCGCATGTTCACCGGCCGGCCGATGATCGCTTCGATCAGGAAAAAGAGCAAGTGGCCGCCGTCGAGTACCGGTATCGGCAGGATGTTCAAAATGGCCAGGTTGATGCTGATCAGGGCGGTAAAAAAGGCCAGGTTCGTGATGCCTTCTCTGGCCTGCTGTCCGGCCATCTGTGCGATCATGATCGGGCCGCCGAGGGTTTTGGTCGATACCGTTCCCTGAAAGATCTTGACGATGCTGACCACGGTCAGCTCGGTCACCCGCCAGGTCTGCACCACGCTCTGTCCGAGGGATTCGAAAAAACCGAGCTCCCGTGTCACCACGTCTCCGGCGGCGGTGATTCCGATCACATATCGTTTGATCTCTTCGCCGAACAGGTTGTTGGTGGGGGTCAACCGCGGTGTCAACTCGGCTTCGAACCGCTCTCCATCCCGTCTTACCACGACGCGCAGGGAATTTCCCTCGCTGCCGGAGATGATCCGGGCCATGTCGTCCCAACTGTCGACAGGATTGCCGTTGATGGCCACGATCCGGTCCCCGGCCTTTATTCCGGCCGCAGCCGCCGGTGTGCCATCGCCGACCTGCCCCACCGTGGGCTGCAGCACATAGGTGCCGGCAAAGACGAAGATGACGAAAAAGATCAGCACCGCCAGAAGGACGTTGAAAAAGGGACCCGCGGCAACGATGAGAAACCGCTGCCACACCGGTTTGTGGGTAAAGGAAAGGGGAATCTGCCCCGGGTCGAGCTCGGCATCCGGCTCTTCTCCCACCATCTTGACATACCCCCCCAGGGGGATGGCCGATATCCGGTAGTCGGTGATCCCGGACTTTTTGCCCAGGATTCTTGGGCCGAAACCGAGAGAGAATTTCTCCACCCCGACGCCGAAGAGCCGGGCCACGATGAAATGCCCCAACTCATGGAAGAAAATCAAAACGCCGAGGACGATGACGAATGCAAGGATACTGTTCATGATGGCTTCTATTGTATTACAGGGCTGCTGATTGTCAATTCCGGGAAGAGGTTGATTGGTTGATTCGTTGAATGGTTGAGTGGTTGAAAGACTGGGAGACTCAATCGTTCATTGATCGAATCGTTCGAAATTCTTTAAAAAAAAGCCTTCCTGCCCAATCAACCAATCGACCAATTAGCTACTTGACCAAACACCGTGCTTCTTCCCTGGCCCCGGCATCTGCCTCCAGCAGCGCATCGAGCCCCGGGTGTTCCGTGTGCGGCATCCGGTCCATCACCTTTTCCACCACAGCCGGTATCTCGGTAAAGCCGGCCCGGCCCGATAGAAACGCTTCCACCGCGATTTCGTTTGCCGCGTTAAGAACAGCGGGCATTGTTCCCCCCTGCCGGATCGCTGTATACGCCAATCCCAGGCAGGGAAAGCGCTCCAGATCCGGGCGCTCGAAGCCGAGGCTGCCGAGTTCGAAAAAATCCGGTGCAGAAAGCCCGATATCGAGCCGCTCCGGATAGGACAGGGCATAGGCGATCGCGCCTTTCATGTCCGGCATGCCGAGCTGGGCGATCACCGATCCGTCAACAAAGGACACCATGGAGTGCACAATGCTCTGGGGATGGATGACGACTTCGACTTTCTCTGCGGAAACGTCAAAGAGATGGCAGGCTTCGATGACCTCCAGTCCCTTGTTCATCAAGGTGGCAGAATCGACAGTGATTTTGTTTCCCATCTGCCAGTTGGGATGCTTCAGCGCCTTTTCGGGGGTAATGTCGGCAAACTCCGACGCTGGGGTGCGCAAAAACGGCCCACCGGAAGCGGTCAGCAAAATCCGGGACAGATCCTGCCGGCGCTGTCCTGACAGGCACTGGAATATGGCGCTGTGTTCGCTGTCCACCGGCAGAATCTGAACCCCTTTTCGGGCGGCGGCCTGCATGACGATTGTCCCGGCCACCACGAGGGTCTCCTTGTTGGCCAAGGCAATGTCCTTTCCCGCCTCGATCCCCGCCAGGGTCGGCTTCAGGCCGGCCGCGCCCATCATGGCGCCCACCACGGTGTCAATCGAAGCAAGGGTCGCCGCCGACCGGTAGCCTTCCTCTCCGTAAAGGATCTCAACGCCGGAATTCGGCCCCAAAAGCCTTTGGAGCGCCGCAGCGGCCTCTGCGTCGATCACCGCAGCGGCCTCAGGCCGGAACTGCCTGCATTGCTCGGCAAGCCGCTCCACGCTCTTCCTTGCCGCCAGCGCCCTGACCCTTAACCGGTCCGGAAAACGGGCCACGACATCCAGGGTGCTTCGGCCAATGGAACCG
>CBFCZJ010000448.1:0-2941 GCA_965602445.1 uncultured Desulfobacterales bacterium
GCCATGGTGCGCGTGTAAAATTCGGGTGTGGTTTCCATTGGTTTTTCTCCTGCTTTTGACAAAAAATTACTTGCCGCAGACCCACGCAGACAGGCGCGGACTTGGAAAAGCTGCTAAGCTGCTGAGCCAGATAAAAACCCGATGTCAGAGGTCAGAGGTCCGAACTGCCAGATGTCAGAGGTCGGATGTCGGATATCAGGCCTGACGGTTTGCTGTTCTTTTGTTTTTCTGACATCTGACCTCTGACATCCGACATCCGGCTTTTCTGTCCTCTGTCCTCCGTCATCTGTCCTCTGCTTTTTGCCTTTCCGGGAGTTTGAGGATCACCTCGTCTTCCCGGACCATGCCCAGTTCCCGGCGGGCAATGTTTTCGATGAACCCCAGGTCGTTTTCCTTGAGCCGGTCGATCTGCCGCAAAAGATCGCGGTTTTCCGCGTCGAGCCGATCGTTTTTCTGTATGATCAGCCGCTCTTCCTGCCGGAGCACGGACAGGTCCGCCGCCCCGTTGTCGCCGAACACGGCGATGAACAACAGGACGATCATCCCAACGATCACGACGGAAAATATCAACCCGTTCTTTAAATCCATGAGAAGAAACCCGAAATTCGAATATCGAAATTCGAAACAAAATAAAATCGTGAAACGATTTTATATGACGCGACGGTGTCGCTCTGGGGCGAAAGGCTAAAATTTCTATCCCTGCAGTCCCGATAGAAGCGGGACAGGGTATTATGAAATTTTTGTTTCAGCCCTAACGGCCTGAAACACAAAACTTTCGCTTTACAAAGGATTTTAATCTAAATTTGATTTTCTCCCCGCTGCAAGCAGCGGGGAATAATCAAAATTCAAAAGCTGAAGCCAGTACCTGGCTTCTTTGGATTCCTTCCTGCAGATTTTTATCCTCATCCTGAAGTCTTTTTTGCTCAGGGCTTCATTCGCCTCGATGTAGTTGGCGCCTACAGAACCCGAAGCTTTCACCAGCTGCTTTCCGTCTTCGACGTTTGAGATCGTTGGTTTCAATTTTGCAACAAGCTCGCGGCAATTTTTCGCAAACACCGCGGTTCGGCTTTCCAAGTCGTACCGTTTTGAATTTCGAATTTCGGTCATTCGGATTTGTTTCGGATTTCGATATTCGAATTTCGGATTTTACTTCTGTTTACCTTTAACAATCTCCATAACAGCCAAAAGTTCGGGGCTGCGGAAAATTAGGTGCAGCAGGGCGTAGATCCCGATGCCGGCGAAGATGGCGGCGGCCAGGCCGAGCAGCAGGTCGAGCGTTCTCCCGCCGGCCGGGGGAACGAAATAAAAGGATATCAGCCACACCCCGGCGCCCATCAGCACCGAGCAGACCGCTGAAACCGCCACGGAACGGACCACCCGTCTCATGCCCAGAAGGCCCAGCCGCCGCCTCAGGGACCAAAGGAGCATCGCCAGGTTGACCACCGACGCCAGGGACGTGGCCAGGGCCAGCCCGCCGTGGGCCAAGAACTGCATCAGGACGATCCCCAGTACGATGTTGGCGGCCACCGCGACGCAGGCGATCTTGACCGGTGTCTTCGTATCCTGCAGCGCGTAAAAAATGGACACCACGATCCTGACCGCGGAAAAGGCCCACAGGCCGGCAGCATAAAACAGCAGCGCATAGGCCGTCAATCGGACCGTATTCACATCGAAGGCCCCGCGCCTGAAAAGCAGCGCCACGATCGGCTCCCGCAGGACGATCAGCCCGACCATGGCCGGAAGGGTGATGAAAAAGACCAGCCGCAGGGCATAGCCGAAGGTTTCCTTCAGGGCCGCCATATCCTTTGCCGCCGCCTGGCGCGACAGGCTCGGCAGCACGGCCGTAGCCAGGGCGATGCCAAAAATCCCCAGCGGAAACTGGACCAGTCGGTCCGCATAATACAAGTACGAAACGCTTCCCTCGGCAAGAAGAGAGGCCAGCAGGGTGCCCACCAGTTGGTTGATCTGGTAGACGGCCGCGCCGAAGACCATGGGACCCATCAACAGCGCCACCTTTTTCAGGGCCGGATGAAGCAATCGGGCCCGATGCCAGAAGACCACCCCTTTTTTCACCAGAAAGGGAAGCTGGAGCAGAAGCTGAAGACCGCCGCCGATGATCACCCCGACGGCCAGGCCGGTGACCGGATCCTCCATGTACGGCGAGATGAAAAAAACCGCGCCGATCATCGCCAGGTTCAAAAAGACCGGCGCCAGGGCCGGTGCGGCAAAATGGCCCAGGGGGTTTAAAATCCCCATGGACAGGGCCACCAGGCCGACCAGCAGGATGTAAGGGAACATGATCCGGGTCAGCCGGACCGTGACGGCGAATTTTTCCGGATCGTCGGCAAAGCCCGGGGCGATGATCCAGACCAGGACCGGTGCGGCCAGCACCCCGGCCGCCGACACCCCGATCAGGACCAGGGTCAACATCCGGATGGCGGACCGGGCCATGCTGGCTGCCGCCGCCCTGCCCTCTTTTTCCAGGACTTCGGTAAAGACCGGCACAAAGGCGATGCTCAGGGCCCCCTCGGCAAACAGCCGGCGAAGCAGGTTGGGAAGCCGGAAAGCGACGAAAAAGGCGTCTGCGGCCATTCCCGCCCCGAAGAACCAGGCAATGACCATGTCCCGGACAAATCCGAAAATCCGGCTGAGGAAGGTGGCCGCGCCGATGACGCCCGCGGCCCTGGTCATGCGCCTGTTTTCGCTCATAGAAAACCGCCCCGCCGCCGGGCGGCGGTGAAATTCAAGGTTCAAGATTCAAGATTCAAGTTCTTCATGACTCATGTCGTCGGCATTTGATCAAACCGTTTATCGGCAAAGCGTCTACGGTATAGCGCAGGCGGCGGCGAAGCTCAATAGGCGGCTTCGCCGCCGGCTGAGCTGCCGGGATTCAAAATTCCAGATTCAAGATTCAAGATTCTCCGGCGGGAGATTTATACGA
>CBFCZJ010000449.1:0-2915 GCA_965602445.1 uncultured Desulfobacterales bacterium
TTTCCCGTCCTCCGGGAAGATCCCCCCACAGCCCTCAGATAAACCTTATAATCGTACACAGGCCCGAAAAACAATCGACCAATGTTTTTTACCCCAAGTCGAGAGGAAGGCATCTCGTGTTTCTGGTTTTTTATACCGCTCTGGCCGCCGCAGCATCCGGCTATGCGGCTTTGCGCCTGCTGGCGCACAGCAGGGCCGGTGCTGGGGGAAAGGTAATTTCCGGTTTTCTTTTCTTTGCCCTGTTTGAGCTGACGCCGGCCTCCATCTTTCTGCGCGCCGCCGGAATCGAAAACCTGTGGACGGATCTATTGGCCTGGGCCGGTTATGTGGCTGCCGGCTTTTTGAGCTTTGTTCTGACCTTTCTGGTAATCCGCGATGTAGGGTGGTCGATCCCACGGGCCCTCGGCCGCCTGGCAGGACGCCTGAGAAAACATCCGGCGCCGCTTTCTTTTTCCGCATTGCCGAAGAACCTGGAGCGTCGGAGGTTTCTGGCCCAGAGCGTCAACGTCGGCATCACCGCGGCCGCCGCCACCGTCACCGGCTTCGGGATCGCCGAAGCCCGCCAGATCCCGGAGATCAAGAAAGTGTCCATCCGTCTTGCGGGACTTCCCAAGACCCTGGATGGATTCCGCATCGCCCAGATTACCGATATCCATGTCAGTCCGACCATCAAGCAACCGTTCGTGGAAGGGGTCGTGAGGCAGGTCAACACCCTCGGCGCCGACATCGTGGCCCTGACCGGCGACCTGGTGGACGGATCGGTGCAGCGCCTGTCGGGCGACGTGGAACCGCTGGCCGATATCCGCGCACGATACGGGCGCTACTTCGTCACGGGAAACCACGAATATTATTCCGGGGTCGAGCGATGGGTTGAAAAGGTGGCCAGCCTCGGGTTTACCGTGCTGCTCAACGAGCACCGGCTGCTGACCCATGCCGGGGGGCGGATCCTGCTGGCCGGCGTCACCGACTACCGGGCAGGCGCCCGGCTGCCGGGACATCGATCCGATCCAAAGAAGGCGCTTGCCGGCGCTCCCCCGGCGGACGTAAAGATCCTGCTGGCCCACCAGCCGAAAAGCGTGGTCGCCGCGGCTGACGCCGGCTTTGACCTGCAGATATCCGGGCACACCCATGGAGGCCAGTTCTTCCCCTGGAATTTCGTCGTGGGACTGGCCCAGCCCTATACCGCCGGCCTTCATCGCTACGGGGATATGCCGATTTACATCAGCCGGGGTACAGGCTATTGGGGGCCGCCCCTGCGGGTCGGCTCCCCTTCCGAGACCACCCTGATCACACTTCGCGCCGCCTGATCCAATCGCTGAATCTCCGAATCTTACTTCAATGTCATCGTAAGTTTGGTGATGGTTGTTTCACCGCCGGGCGCTGCGCTTGGAAATGCCTAAAATGCCTAAAATTGCGGTGAGCTTTTTTGATCTACAGAACCGCCGGCGAAATGAAGCCAACGAGCACTCAGTTTGTTCCGCGGCCTTCCTGCCGGGAAAGCTCCTCGGCGATGGCCTCCGCAAATCCGCTGAAGGAGCGTTCCTGAAGAAGACGCCCATTGACAAAAATGGTGGGCGTGCCCTGGACACCGGCTTCCAACCCGTCCCGGTAATCCTTTTCGATCCGCTCCTGAATTTCCGGATCCGAGGCTTCCAGCGCAAACGCGTTCTCTTCAAACCCCAACGAGGCGGCGACTTCGGCTATTTTTTCCGGGCTCAACCGCCCCTGCTCGGCAAAGAGCCGATCGTGGAATTCCCAGAATTTTCCGTGGCGGTGGGCGGCAAGGGCGGCGGCGGCAGCCGGTCTGGCCAGTGAATGGCTCCGGAGGGGAAAGTTTTTAAAGACGAGCTTGACCGTATCCGGGTGGGCGTCGGCCACCCGGTGAAGCAGCTCCGCTGCCCGGGCGCAGTATGGACATTGAAAATCGGTGAACACGACCACGGCAACGGGGGCATCGGCCGGCCCTTTGAACGGGGCGCCGGCCGTGGGGATATCGTGAACGATTTCGATCTGGACCATTCGAATGCTTCGGTCGGATCGGCTGTTCAGGTAGAGCAGGTCGTCGCGCAGACCGGCCTCGATCCGGTCCACCTCCGGTCCCACCGAAACTTTGTCCTTCAGCGTTCCGTTCGGCGCATAGACATAGATGACGCCGGACTCGGTCAGCACGTAAATCCATTTGTCGTTGGTCGATACGGCAACATCCAACGGTGCGCTTTCAGGTTGAAGCGTCTGAAATGTGCGCCATTGCGCCGCCTCTGCCGGGGAAAATGAAACGACCATCCATCCGGCCAGCGCCAGAAACAAAATGAGCCATCGATGACTTGAAACCATGAGCGCCTCTTTTCAGTCCGAAGTTCGCTTCAAATAAAGCGTTATCATAGCATCACCGCATGGGTTGTCAAAGGCTGATCCGGGAACCGAACGGCGGCATCGGCGCCGATGCCCCTGGCTGTCATGACCTGCGTGGCAGGCCGGGAAAGGTATGGGGCACCGTTTGGAGCAGTCGCTTTTCTGTCGACATCCTGGCCGGAAACCTCTATCACAATCCCGGAAAAGAGGGAAAATCATGATGATTCGAAAAATTATCGCCAACATGTCGGAATCGGAGTTGGGGATACTGGACGGCTCGCTGGGGGAGTATATTCGAACCGCTTTTGGGCTGCCTGCCGGCAACAACGCCCTGCTCGAATCCTGCCGGTGGGTCTCCAAGCAGGCCGGATTCGAACAGGACAACGCGGCGGCCGTCATCATCCGTCAGCTCTGGCAGGAGCTGAAAAGGACCCACACGCTGCGGATCATCAAATAAATCAATTCGCTGCCGCGAATTGATTTATAAGAAAGACTGAATGTTCGAATAAAGTTTCACATAAGCCCCGCCGCTGACCGCGGCGTGATTCAAAATTCCAGATTCA
>CBFCZJ010000450.1:0-2902 GCA_965602445.1 uncultured Desulfobacterales bacterium
CTGGAATTTGGAATCACGCCGCGGTCAGCGGCGGGGCTTATGTGAAACTTCACCAAACCAAGTCCGTCATTCCGGACGAGCGAAGCGGAGCGGAGCGAAGATAAGCCTGCCCCGGACTCCGATCCGGGGGAATCCAGGAAATTCGAAACCTTCTGGATCCCGAGTCTCCGCTTCGCTTCCGCCTTCGGCTACGCCGGACAGGTCGCCCGGGATGACGGGCGGGGAAGTTTCACGGTTGATCAAACTGGTCGGCTCAGGCCCAAAAAATTCTATAGAATTCCTTCCGGCAAACCCTGAACCCTGAACCCCGAACCCTGAACGCCGCTCCAGCGGCGGGGCTCGTATGAAACTTCGGCCGAAGGCACTACGCTGCTCAAAGAAAAAAGGCGAAACGGGGTAGGCTGGGCTGAACTTGTGAAGCCCGACATGTGTCTATTCGGTTTCAGGCTTTTTGTCTTCGCTCAGCAAAAAATGGCAAACCGCCGGTTCGTACTTTTGCTCGCAAAGGATGCGAGCGTCTTTTTCCTTTTTGTGCCCGCTGTCTCCGATGATGGTGTGCAGTTCGATCCGGGGGGAATACTGGCTGTTGGGCACGGTGCGGCCCAGGGCTTCTGCCATGGCCCGGATGTGGTGGGACGCGGTTCCGCAGCAGCCGCCGATGTAGTTGATTCCCAGTTTTTTCGCTTTGACCGCGTAGTCGGCCATCTCCAGGCGGGTCAAGACGAACGGATCCATTTCCAGGGGAAACGCTTTTCTCCCCTGGAATTGTTGGATCTGAAAATAGGGCCTCTCCTCCGAGCATCGATAGGCCACCGGTTGGGTGGCCACGAAGCAGGAAACGGCGTTTCGCACCTTTTCCGCCAGGGGCAGCATCCGTTCGGGGTCGCGGAAACAGTTGATGCCGACGATGTCTGCCCCGAGGTCTTCCAATTCCTTGTAAGCATCCTGCAGGCCGACTCCGTCCAGGGTGCGGTCCTGGGATTTGAACCCGAGGGTGATCATCGCCGGCTTTCCCGCGGCCTGGATCGCCTCCAGAGCGATTTTTGCTTCTCCAAGGTACTCGATGGTTTCGGCGATGAAAAAGTCGATGTCGGCACAGTCCTGGTATTGGATCTGCTGGTCGAACTGGCGCCGGGTTTCCACGTGGGTTGCCGGATCTTTCGGGTCGTAGACCCAGGTGTTGGCGAGATTGCCGGCCACCAGGCATCCGTATTGCCCGGCCACTTCGGCGGCGATCCGGACCGCCGCGGTGTTGATCGCCTCCAAAGCCCCTTCTTTTCCGATGTGCTTGAGCTTTTCTTCGTGGGCGTAATAGGTCAGCGCCTGAATCACCTGGGCGCCGGCCCGGGCAAAGTCTGTTTGAAGCTGCAGCAGGGCCTCGGGGTTTTCCACCGACACCTCGGGGGTAAAGGGCCCGGCGCTGACATAGCCACGGCGCTCCAGTTCGAAAATGGCCCCCCCGTCTCCCAGAACGACGTCCTCTTTCAACCATTCGAGAATCATTTTAAGCTCCTTGTGGCATTCCTGCGGTTTTGCGATGCGATTGCCGTGGGTCCAACGAATCCGGTTGGCGGAAGCATCCGGCCAGCGTCGAAAAAGCTGGTTTTTGGTATTTTATGCATCGAATCCCGGAGGCAGATCAGAATTCTCCATCGTTCGAGCCGCATCGGAAACGATTTCCTCGGGGAACATCCGCAACTCGTCCCGCCTGAATTGATACTCCGGCAGATACTTTAGAATCACTTTGCACACTGCCAGGGCCTGAGAACGGTCCCGCTTCTTTTTCACCGCCTCCCGGCTTTTCTGATGGGCGACCCAGAGTTTGTGGATGGCAAACGCACGGGGGTCAGGCACAACCATTGTGGCTGGATAGCCGTCTTCGCCGATGACAACCTGTTCTAATTTGGGTGAAGACACCAGCCACTGAAGGTTCTTGATTTCAGCGGCCATGAGATCGTTGCTGCCTCCCATTTGACGCGTTTCCTGCAGGCGGAGCGATTTCGGCTCGGGCTTGATCAAATCGACCATATAGCCAGCCTGGTTCACGGCGCGGAAGCTCCTTTTGCCGAGCAGATCAAATGAGCGGTCCGCTTTTCGAAGCAGGTCGATCAGACCGCCTGCGTCCACCTCGCCAGTCGCAAAAAGTCGAAGCTTTGGACGGACGTCCCAAAGCAGATCCATATCCTGGGTCGCCAGCAGCCCCCTTTCGAAAAAAATGCCGGCACGGGCTTCATAGGCGTATAATGCATGGGTGCCGACAATTTGAAGACTGGCGCCCAGCAGTCGATATTGTTCGAGGAGCCTCAAAATGGCACTGACAACCCTCGGCACCCGGGCAATGCGGGCGGCCCTACAAAACCGCGCCTGCTCCCGGAGCCTTTCTTTGAGCCCCTTCAACTTGCTGAAGACTTCCTGTTTTTTCTCGTGAAATTCTTTATAGACGGTTTCCGTTTCCTTTGATCTTGGCCCGAGACTTTTTCCGTAGCCGTATCGATCCAGGGAACGAAACAGATACTCTTTTCCTTTTGCCTTTTTCCAATGCATGCCCCCCCGATAGGATCGGCTTTTGAAAAAGGCGGCCATGTAGGCTTCGTGCAATTGGGCGGTATCGATGGCGACTCGCCTCTGTTCGTCGGTCATTTCAAACGGCAGCATATGGTTTTCCATCTTTCACTTTAAATAAAAATTTGAAGGAAAACAAAGTTGGGAACCCGATTGGATAGGTGTGTTTTCCTTCATTTTTAACTTTTTGGATGATGAAGGAAAACATAATAAAAGTCAACGCTATACCATCATGAAATCAAAAAAGCGCCGGAGGCTTTTCGCCTTCGGCGCTTTTTTGATTTCTGGTACGCCCGGCAGGATTCGAACCTGCGGCCTACGGATTCGAAGTCCGGCGCTC
>CBFCZJ010000451.1:0-2896 GCA_965602445.1 uncultured Desulfobacterales bacterium
GCCCGGAATGACGGACCGGCAACAACGAAGTTTCACATAAGCCCCGCCGCTGACCGCGAGGCGTTCAGTTTGATCAAGGGTGAAACTGTGCCATTTTGGCCTAGTTTCACATAAGTATTGTCGTATTGCCGGCAGCGATACACCGACGGCCGGCGACGATGCGGATCATAGGGCAGCGGCTGCTCTTTTTCAAGCGATCCATCCCCGCTCCAAACAAGCGATGAACCTTGATTCAATCTTGACAGCAGCCCGTGTCGGTTTATACATATTAATGTATGAAAACAACCGTAGATATATCAGATCCTCTTCACGAGGAAGCACGCAAGCTCGCCGCAAGCGAAAACTCCTCGATCAAGGCCCTGATCGAGGAGGGGCTGCGCAAGGTGGTCGATGAGCGAAAACACCGTGGCAGCTTCACACTTCGGAGAGTGTCTTTCAAGGGAAACGGTCTTCAGGCCGAGCTGGCCAACGCATCCTGGGAAAAGATTCGTGATCTGAGTTATGAAAACCGGGGAGGAACACAATCGTCTGGGGCTTCAGGGGGAGGCGGATGATCGCCGTCGACACGAACATCCTTGTCTATGCCCACAGGGAAGATTCGCCATGGCATGTGCAGGCGTACACCCGAGTCAGGGAACTGGCCGAAGGCAAAAGCCCCTGGGCCATCCCCTGGCCCTGCATCCATGAGTTTCTGGCCATCTCGACCCATCCTCGAATCTACTCCCCCCCGACACCGCTCGATACTGCCGTCGATCAGGTGGCGGCATGGCTGGAGTCTCCATCCCTTGTGCTGCTGTCCGAATCGGAGGGCTATTGGCAGGTCCTTCGCGAGATCCTGACAAAGGGGATGATCTCGGGGCCCCAGATCCATGATGCACGCATTGCCGCCTTGTGCCGCCTTCACGGCATCCGCGAACTCTGGACCGCCGACCGTGATTTCAGTCGATTTCCTACGCTGAACCTGCGAAATCCCCTGTTGGCTTGATTCATCTCATGACTCCGGCCGACTGCCTTGATCGGAAAGGAACTGCATAGATGGGCATCTCCACAGACACCAAAAGACTCCACTACCGAAGGACGAAGATCGTCGCCACCCTCGGACCGAGCTCCTCGGATAAAAGCACCATCGAATCGCTCATCGAAGCCGGGGTGAACGTGTTTCGGCTCAACATGTCCCACGGCACCCATGAAAGCCATAGGCAAGTCTATCAACGGGTCCGGGCGGCCACCGAAAAAACCGGAAAGCCGGTCGCCGTGCTGGCCGATCTGTGCGGGCCGAAAATCCGCGTCGGCACCTTCGAAGACGGCCGCATCACCCTGGAGAGAGGAGCGGCGGTCACCGTCACCACCCGCGAGACGGTGGGAACGCCCGGCCTGATCCCGTCCCAGTATCAGGCCCTGGCAAAGGACGTGAAGGCCGGCGACCGGATTCTGCTCGACGACGGAAATATCGAACTGGCGGTCAAATCCGTAACAGGCACCGAAATCGGCTGCGAGGTGAAATCCGGCGGCGTGCTCAGCGACCACAAGGGGATGAACCTTCCCGGCGTGGCGATCTCGGCGCCGGCGCTGACCGAAACCGACCGAAAAGACGCCGCATTCGCTCTCGATCTCGGCGTCGATTTTTTGGCCCTGTCCTTCGTCCGGCAGGCGTCGGAAATCGAACAGCTGCGGGCCATTGTCGCCGAAGCCGACTCGCCGCCGGCCATCATTGCCAAAATCGAAAAACCCGAAGCGCTGGACCACATCGACGAGATTCTCGAAGCGGCCGACGCGATCATGGTCGCCCGGGGAGACCTGGGCGTAGAGCTTCCGCCCCAGGCGGTCCCTACCGTCCAGTACCAGCTGATCGACCGGGCAAGAGCCTACCGAAAACCGGTGATCGTCGCCACCCAGATGCTCGAATCGATGATCGAACACGTACGGCCCACCCGCGCGGAGGTGACCGACGTGGCCACCGCCGTCCGGGGCGGGGCCGACGCGGTGATGCTGTCGGGAGAAACCGCCGTCGGCAGGCACCCCGTGGCCGCCGTCCGCATCATGGACGAAATCGCCCGGCAGACGGAAGGCTACCTGTGGGACCAGGGGGCGTTCGGCACCCTGACCAAGATCCGGGATGCGGCCCCGCCCCTTGCCGTGGAAGACGCGCTGTCCAAGTCGATGGCCCTTCTGTCCCGGGACCTTTTGGTCCGGGCGATCGTGGTGATCTCGATGCAGGGGCGGTCCCTGGCGGTCATGAGCGCGGCGCGGCCGGCCGCACCGATTATCGGGATCTGCCCGGACCAGCACGCCCGCCGGATCGCCAACCTGCTGTGGGGGGTTTTGCCGACCACCGCCGGACCCGCGCAAATCGACGCTCCGCTGGCATTTGCCCGGAAGGCGGTCCGGGAATTTCACCTGGTGGAAAACGAGGCGACCATTCTGATCGTGAGGGGATTTAGCAGCGACCCGGTGCAAAACACCCCCAGCGTGACCATTGCAACGGTACCGCCGGCAGAGGAATAAGCACTTAAGTTGCTTTAATTACAGATATTTATAAATATCCGGCCCAGGCCGCAACCTTCCTGTACCGGTTGCAGGCGGCAAAGAGGGTAGACCGAGGCATCTGCTCAGGACAAGATTCGGGCACGAGGCGATCGCTTCTGTTCAGTGCGGGGGAACCGGTTTCAATGCAGCGGCAGGGCGGGTCAAATCAGGAGCGAAGTTCTTCGATCCGTTCTCTGGCCAAATCTCGTACTCCCCGGTCCGAGTCTTTTTCGATCACCTGCTTGAGCAGTTCCACGTTGCTCTCGGTTTTCACTGCTTCTTTTCGCACTTCCGGGTCGGATCGGCCGATCTTGGGAAGAAAAATGTCGCTGAACTTCATGGACGTTTCACCTCCCTTCTTTGGGATATA
>CBFCZJ010000452.1:0-2881 GCA_965602445.1 uncultured Desulfobacterales bacterium
GTTTGGCTTGCCTCTCTGGTATCTCCAGGGCTTCGACCACGTCTCTGACCGTTGTCTTTTCTTCGATGGGGTAGCGGTCCGCCCCGGTGGGAAGCCGGGAAGAAAGGGTGGCAAAGAGTTTGAGCTGAATGGTCCCGGACATGGCAAATGACTCTCGAAAGGGGTTTGCGTGCCTGCAACGAAATCCGGTCGGTCCTTCTTTTATAGGAACCAGAAACCCGGCTGTCAAATCCTGTCCGTTCTGCCGGCGTTTTGATGAAGCGGGCATTGACTCCCCTATAACTTATTAATTTCTTGACAAAATGTGTGAATCTTGCAAAAGAAAGTCATTTTAGCGCCATTTTTGACGTTTCAGAGGAGGAGGGGCATGGCATTGACCAAGGCTCAGATTGTCGGTGATATTCAGGACCAGCTCAAGTTTTCAAAGAGCCGGTCGGCGGAAGTCATTGAAACCGTCCTGGAAATCATGAAGCGCGCCCTTGAATCCGGCGACGATGTGTTGATCAGCGGCTTCGGAAAATTCTGCGTCAAAGAAAAGAAGAAAAGACGGGGAAGAAACCCGGCCACCGGGGAGGATTTGATTCTCAAACCCCGGAAGGTTGTCACCTTCAAATGCTCCGGCAAACTCAGAGAGCGCGTCAACGGCGAGTAGCCGTCTTATGATGCCCGCCTCCTTGCTTCTTTGGTGGATCCGGCAGCTTGCGTTGATCTTGATCGGCATCGGCTTTTTTCTTTTTGGCATCCAGCTGTTGATTTCCGCATACCAACTTCAGGATCCGTTTGTTTTTGTTCTGACCTTTTTTTCCTCCAATTTCATCATCCTGATCAGTGCTGCGCTGTTGGTTGGATTCGTATTTCGAGTGATCCGCCTTCGAAATGCAAAAGAAGAAAAGAACCCGCCCACGGAGGGATAGGAAGACAGCGAGGGCAATCGAGCAAATCCCCCATTTCGCTCCACTGGAGACGAAACCCGAAAGTTGAGTTAGGGAGCTGCCGTGCCGGGCGGCTTTCATATTTCGGGCCAAAGTCTTGGCGCCGACTCCGGGCGGGTTTCCCGTCGGTCTTTTGACAAACTGCTGCATTTTATCCTACAATTTTTCTTGATTGTAGGCGGTTCATCTTGCTCGACCAAAAATCCAGGGTCTACAAGCACCTGGCAGGGTTTCGTGTCTACTCCGTTGTCCCCATTGCCTGAAGAAAGGAAACGACTGATGCCAGAAAAGAACAAGAAGCTGACTACACGTGAATTTGCCGAGCGGACAGGTCTTTCGGCCTCCACCGTCTCCCAGTATATCCGGGATGGAAAGATCAACGGGAAAAAGGAATCCGGCCGTTGGATGATCCCCGAAAGTGAAGTGGGCCGGTTCAAGAAAGACCAGGCAGGCGGCGACGAGCCGAAAACGAGCCCGGCAGCCGCCGAGGCCGCGCCGGTCGAGAAGAAACCGGAGAAGAAGCCTGCACCGGCTGCCGGCGGCAGGGCATACACGGTGGAGGAATTCAGCCGCTTGACCTTCCTGACCCCTTCCGGCGTCCTCAAGTACTTGAAAGAGGGGCTTTTGGCCGGGACCCTGGGGGCGGATGGAAAATGGCAGGTTGCGGCCGCAAACCTCCAAAGCAAGCGGATCCGCCACCTAATCCGCTGACCGGATCGACGGTCCCCTGGAAAGGATTCGGGAAAAATGGTCTCTCCTGTGTTGACATTATAGCTATAATTCAGCTATAATACTCAGAATCCGCGAAGTGGAAACAACACCCACGCGTCAACCAAAGGAGGGGACCCATGGCGGAGCGCTTGACCGTGCTCATCGAGGCAAGGCCTTTTTGTCTTTTTGACGATGAACCGATGAACAAGCTTCAGGCGGCGGGGCTGAACCTGGTCGACATGCGCGGCTCCGGCATCGACGATCCCGACTTTGTGGCCGCCCTGAAAACGGCCGACGCCGTGCTGAGCGGAAACGATCTCGTCGTCAACGATGCGCTCCTGAAACAAACCGACCGTCTCAAGGCCGTGGCCAAGATGGGGGTGGGCCTTGACATGATCGACATCGAGGCCGCCACCCGCCACGGGGTGCTGGTGTTCAACACCCCGGGGGTCAACGACCAGGCGGTGGCGGACCACACCTTTGCCCTCATTTTCGCCGTTGCCCGAAAGATTCTGTACTGCGATCGAAGCCTGCGGGAAAAGCGCTGGGAGCACACCAAGATTCTGGGGTTGGAGCTCTGGCAGAAGACCCTCGGGCTGATCGGGCTCGGAGCGATCGGCAGGAATGTCGCCCTGCGGGCCGAAGGATTCAGAATGCGGGTAGTCGCCTACGATCCATACTGGCCTGAGCAATTCGCCGCCGAGCACAACATCGAACGGATGGAGATCGACGAACTGCTCAGCGTCTCCGACGTCGTCAGCCTCCATGTGCCTCTCATGGCTCAGACCCGCAACCTGATCGACGCGGCGGCCCTGTCGAGGATGAAACCCGAGGCGATCCTGGTCAACTGCGCCCGGGGAGGCATCGTCAATGAGGCGAACCTTGCAGACGCTTTGAAAAATCAAAAAATCGCCGGCGCAGGCATCGACGTGTTCGAATCCGAGCCGCCTGCAGACAGCCCTTTGCTCGATCTTGACAACGTCGTGCTGACGCCCCATACGGCGGCGTTTACGACCCAAGCCCTGTCGAACATGGACTGGGGGGTGGTGGAGCAGCTCATCGGGTATGGCCGAGGAGAAAAGCCGCCCCATGCCGTCAACCCGGACGTCTTCAAGGCGCCATTCTCCTGATCATCCCCGGCAGCATCGGTTCCGATCATTGTTTCGCGTATGGGCTTTTCTCCGCTTTACATCGGCGCATCGAAGGGTTGATCGTAGCCGGTCATCTCCACAAATCCG
>CBFCZJ010000453.1:0-2880 GCA_965602445.1 uncultured Desulfobacterales bacterium
TCGGTCATTCGAATTTTGAATTTGTTTCGTATTTCGAATTTCGTGCTTCGAATTTGTTCGCTTCGGGCTGAAAGGCAGAGCCAATTGCCTCTGACCTGGTCCTGAGGACCAGGATTGCGAAACTGCATTCAAAGATCCCCCCGGTTTTCCCCGGGGCAATGGCTCGACCGGGGCGGGAAGAGGCAATAAAAACTCTCCCATAGCCGAAAGCCGGGAGTTTGACAAGCGTCGGAGATTCGACCTACGGTGATGGCGGCATTGAGCCCGCTGAAAATTTAGAAACAGCTCAAGGCAAAAACCGATTATAGATCTGAAACAAGCATCCAGGATCCAGCATCCAGGATCAAAATTCAGAGCCCCAGAAGTCAGCATGAAAGATTCTACGGAAAAGCTCCTGCCGGTGGATAGCGTCCTGGGAGAACTGAAAAACGCGCTGGAAGAGGCCTTCTGCGCCGTGCTGCAGGCACCGCCTGGAGCCGGCAAGACGACCCGGATTCCCCCGGCCTTGCTTGCGGCCCCTTGGCTGTCCGGCCGCCGGATCGTGATGCTTGAACCCCGGCGGCTTGCGGCCCGGGCCGCGGCATTTCGCATGGCGGCTGGGTTCGGCGAGACGGTAGGAAACACTGTCGGCTACCGGGTGCGGATGGATTCAAACGTCGGGGCCAATACCCGGATCGAGGTGGTGACCGAAGGAATCCTTACCCGGATGGTTCAAGCCGATCCGGCGCTTTCCGGCGTCGGGATGGTGATTTTCGACGAATTTCACGAGCGACACCTGTCCTCGGACCTTGGACTTGCCCTGTGCCTGGAACTCAAAGAGGCCTTTCGACCGGACCTTCGTCTGCTGGCGATGTCGGCGACCCTCGATGCGGCAGACGTGTCCGAACTGCTCGGTGCGGCTCCGGTGATTTCCTGCCCGGGTCGGCTGTTTCCGGTGGACACCCGATATCGGGCAGTGGGCAGGGACGGTTTCGATGACCGGTCCGTTGCCGAGGCGGTGGTCTCCGCATCCCGCACCGAAAAAGGCGGGATTCTGGTTTTTCTGCCCGGGGCACCGGAGATCCGGCGGGTGGCAGGCCGCCTCAGCCGGGCTTCATTGGAAGAGCCATGGGAAGTCTGCTCCCTTTACGGAGAGCTTGGTCGGGAAGACCAGGAAAGGGCTATGTTGCCTGCCGGGTCCGGGAGACGGAAAATCGTCCTGGCCACCAATATCGCTGAAACCAGCCTGACCATCGAAGGAATCGGCGTGGTCATCGACAGCGGATGGGTGCGGGTACCTCGCTTCGATCCTCGAACCGGCATGACCCGGCTGGTCACCGTGCCGGTCAGCCGGGATTCAGCCGACCAGCGGCGGGGCCGTGCGGGAAGAACCGGGCCCGGTGTCTGCATTCGGCTTTGGTCTGAGGCGCTGCATTCGAGCCTTGCCGCCCACGAAACCCCTCAAATTCTCGAGACCGACTTGGCTCCCCTGGCACTGGAGTTGGCCTTGTGGGGTGTTTCAGACCCCGGCAAGCTCTCCTGGCTTGATCCGCCGCCGGAAGGAAAATTCCGCCAGGCCCAGGCGCTGCTTCAGCAATTGGGCGCTGTCGACAAGGACGGCTGCATCACCGGAGAAGGTCGTACCATAGCCGGCCTGGGTATTCATCCAAGGCTGGGGCGCATGGTGCTGGAAGGCGTAAAAGAAGGACTCGGAAGCACAGCCTGTCTGCTGGCCGCCATTTTAGAGGAGCGGGATTTTCTCAGCTTTCAAGCCGGAAGCCGGGAATCCGATGTCCGGATTCGCCTCGAAACCCTGGCTGCCATGAAAGCGAACACCCGGCCAATGCCTGGGGCAGCGGCCGTAAATCAGGTGCGTTGCCGCCGGATTCTGCAGTGGGCGGACCGCCTCGGACGCCGGCTGGGCGAAAAACCGGGAAGAATCCGGCCGGATAGCGACGGCCGCCTTCTTGCCTGGGCATACCCGGATCGGATCGGCATGGCAAGAACGGGGCAAATCGGCCGGTTCGTGCTCAGCGGCGGCGGGGGGGCCCACCTGTCATCCATCGAAGCGCTGTCGGCAGAAGCGTTTCTCGTGGCGGCGGAACTGGATGGAAACCGAACCGATGCCAGGATATTCCTTGCCGCCGCTTACGACCGGCAAACCCTGGATGACCAGTTCCATGACCGAATTCAAAGCAAGGAAACGGTTCGCTGGGAACCCGAGACCCGGTCTGTCGCCGGCATGCGGAAAAAAACCTTCGGCGCGCTGGTTTTAAAAGAGGAGAGGATCGCGGTCCCGGATCCGGGAAAAACCCTTCAGGCAATGCTGGGCGGAATTCGCTCTTTGGGCATCGAAGCGCTTCCCTGGAACGAGGCGCTTCGAATATGGCGCAAGCGGGTGATGTTTCTTCGGCAGGTATTTCCGGACCAACACTGGCCCGACTTGGCCGACCCGGAATTGCTGACCGGTCTGAATTCCTGGTTGGGGCCTTTTTTGAAGGGAGTTTCCAGGCTCAGCGATTTGAAGGAGGCGGCGTTGAAGAACGCCTTGTTCGGCCTCTTGACCTGGAAGCAGCATCGGGAGTTGGATCGCCTGGCACCGTCTCACCTGACGGTGCCCAGCGGAAATCGCAAGGCGGTGGACTACTCCGGAGAGTTGCCGGTGCTGGCCGTAAAGCTACAAGAGATGTTCGGCTGTAGACAAACCCCGTCGGTGGCCGGTGGTGAGGTCCCCGTTCTTTTGCACCTGCTCTCGCCGGCCGGCCGGCCGGTGCAGGTGACCCGGGATCTGGAAAGCTTCTGGCAGCAGGGATATCCGTCGGTGAAAAAGGAGCTCCAGGGGCGCTATCCCAAGCACCCCTGGCCCGAAGACCCGCTGTCGGCAGCGCCGACTGCGGAGGT
>CBFCZJ010000454.1:0-2876 GCA_965602445.1 uncultured Desulfobacterales bacterium
GGTTTCGATTCTCAAGGAACTCGTGGCGGATATCAAGCAATCCAAGTAGCGGCGGGACTGGAGTAAAGATCCGGGCCCGGAGGACCCGGCTTTGAGTTAAGCTCGGAGGGCATGAATCCCTATGGTTGTCTTAAATCCGAAATTCGAATATCGAAATTCGAAACAAATCCTAATGACCAAAATTCGAATGATCAAAACAATTGCAGCTTTCCAAAGATTGCATTCGCCCCTGTTTTGGTCATTCGGTCATTCGAATTTCGAATTTGTTTCGTATTTCGGATTTCGTGCTTCGAATTTTTTCGCTTCGGGCTAAAAGGCAGAGCCAATTGCCTCTGTCCTGGTCCTGAGGACCAGGATTGCGACGCTGCATTCAAAAATTGTCGGAAGATAAGTCTAACTAAGAGGCGGGCGCCGCCAAACCATATTTGTTGAAAAATTGAAAGGCGTATGCTATCAACCCGCAATCTATATCCCTCCGGAACGAACACCGGTTTTTTTCCTCAAACAATCAGGGAAAGGCAAAGGAGGTCGCGATGAGGAAAGGATTCTATCTGCTGATCGCTTGTCTCGTAGTCGCGCTGGCAATGTCACCTTGCGCCTGGGCCAAGGCCAAGACAATCAAGATCGGGATCAACGCTCCGATCACCGGAGATATTCCCAAGGTCGGCGAGGGCTCCAAATTTGCCGCCCAGATGTGGCTTTCAGACATCGAAGCCGCCGGGGGACTCGATGTCGGGGGAAAGAAATACCCGGTTGAGCTGGTCATCGAAGACAACGAAGCCAAGGCCGAGTCCGCGGTCAAGACCAACACCAAGATGATCACCGAAGACGAGGTGCTGGTCATCGTGGGGCCCCAGTCATCCAAGCAGGCGGTGCCGGCCGGCGGAGTGGCCGACAACTATCAAACCCCGATGATCAGCCCCTGGTCCACCAACCCGGACACCACCAAAGACCGTCCGTTCGTCTTTCGCGGATGTTTCCTCGATCCTTTCCAGGGTCCGGTGCTGGCCAATTTCATCACCGACGAGTTCGGCTACACCAAGGCTGCCGTTCTTTACGATGTCGCCAGCGACTATCCCAAGGGGTTGGCCGAGTTCTTCAAGGAAGCCTGGGAAAAAATCCACGGCCCGGGCTCTGTGGTGGCCTATGAAAGCTTCACCACCAAGGATGCCGATTTCAGCTCCCAGTTGAGCAAGATCATCCGCTCCGGAGCAGAAGTGCTCTTCACGCCCCAATATTACAACGAGGTGGCCCTGATCGTCCAGCAGGCCCACGAGTTGGGATGGCAGAAGCCGATCGTGGGCAGCGACAGCTGGGGTTCGGCCGAAACCGTGGAACTCTGCGGCGCGGACTGCTACGGACTGTTTTTCAGCACCCATTATGCCGCCGCCGGCGCCAAGGGCGCCACCAAGGCCTTCATCGACCGGTACGAGGCCAAGCACGGCTATACGCCCGACGATGTGGCCGCCCTGACCTGGGACAGCCTGGGAATCGTCCAGCGGGCGATTCAGTCCTGCGGCAAGCTGACGGGAAAAATCGAAAAGGACCGCAAGTGCGTTCGCGATGCCATGGCCCAGATCAAGGAGTTTGACGGGATCACCGGCAAGATGACCTTCACCGAGGAAGGCGATCCCATCAAGTGCGCCGTGATCGTTCGAATCAGCGAGCAGGGCGAATACGAATTCTACAAGTCGGTGTGCCCATAAATTCGCTGCGCGAATTTATCAGATGCGGCTGGGCCGCATAAAATCGCTTAAAACCAGATAGAAGAAAGAAACCGCCTTGGGCGGGATTCGGTGGGAAAAGGGCGGGAGAGGGTGAAAGCCCCCTTACCGCCCTTTTCGAGTGCAGCGGCGGACGGAGGCCGGGGCCATGACCTTTTTATTCCAGAACATCATCAACGCCCTTCAGTGGGGAAGCTTCTATGCGCTGATCGCCCTGGGTTATTCCATGGTGTACAGCATCCTGATGCTTTTCAACTTCGCCCACGGCGACATCTTCATGGTCGGGGCCTACATCGGTTTCGGCGTGGCCGCCGGTTTGGTGGGGCTGGCATCTGCCGGGGCCATCGTGCTGCCCGGCTGGATGATCCTCGTGCTGACCATCATCATCTCGATGTTTCTGACCTCTTTTGTCGGAATCCTCGTCGAGCGCATCGGCTACCGGCCGCTGCGGGATGCGCCCAGAGCCTCGGCAGCCATTACGGGTCTGATGATCGGCATCATCCTGGAAACCGGAAACCTGGCGTTTCTGGGAGCCCGGCGGATCGGCTTTCCCTCTTTGATCGAGTCGACGACATACAACATCGGGGGCGTGTTCGTTACCAGCAAAAAAATCATGATCGTGATCGTCTCGCTGCTCTTCATGCTGGCGCTTCACCAATTTGTCCAGCGGAGCAAATGGGGCATGGCGATGCGCGCCATGGCGTTCGACTACCTGGTCGTGCCCCTGATGGGGGTCTCCATCAACACCATTGCCCGAATGACGTTTGCCATCGGGTCGGCCCTGGCGGCCGTGGCCGGAATCCTTTTCGGTGTGGCCTACCCGGTGCTCGACCCGTACATGGGAATCGTCTTTGGCTGGAAGGCCTTTGTCGCGGCAATATTAGGCGGACGCGGCTCGATCATGGGCGCCTGTCTGGCCGGTTTTTTACTCGGTTTCATCGAGATTTTCGTGGCCATGATTTTTCCTTCGACACTTCGGGATTTGATCGCCTATTCGATCATCTTGCTCATTCTGGCCTTCCGGCCCCACGGATTTTTCGGAGAAGCTTACAGTGCCCGGCTACGGTTGTGACGGCTTGCCTTGCACAGCATTATCGGATCGGCAGCAGAATTCTGAAAGGGGAACCACGAGGATCGTCTAAATTCGAAACC
>CBFCZJ010000455.1:0-2868 GCA_965602445.1 uncultured Desulfobacterales bacterium
GGCTACAGCACCAACGCTTTCGTCAATTTCTCGCTGGCGGAGTCGATCGACAAGATCGCCGCCCTGGGTTTTGCCGGGGTGGAAATCATGGGAGACCGGCCACATCTCTACCCGCCGGATTACGACGAGGCAGCCGTCGAAGGGCTCAAAAAACATTTGGCGGCCCGCCGGCTGAAGGTCACCAACATCAACAGTTTCACCCTGTTTGCCGTGGGCGACACCTACCTTCCATCCTGGATCGACCCTGACCCGGCCCGCCGGCAGCTCCGGATCGACCATACCCTCGATTGCCTGAAGATGGCCTCCGCCCTGGGGTGCGCCAACATTTCAGTCCCCCCGGGCGGGCCGCCGGGCGGCGTGAAGCGGGAAAAGGATATGGCCCTGTTTCACCGGGGGATCGAAGCGGTGGCCCCCGAGGCCGAGCGCCGGAATGTTCGCATCCTGGTGGAGCCGGAGCCGGCGCTGTTGATCGAAGACAGCGGGCAGTTCCTGGAGTTCATCCGGGGCGTCGGTTCCGAAGCCGTGGGGATCAATTTTGACATCGGCCATTTTTTCTGTGCCGGGGAGGATCCCCGCCGGGCGTTTGAACGGCTCTTTCAGTGGGTGGGCCACGTCCACCTGGAGGATATCGCCGCCTCCCGGGAGCACAACCACCTCATTCCCGGATACGGGGCCATCGACTTGCACGGCGTCTTTGCCGCCATGAAGCGCCTCGGCTATTCGGGCGACATCAGCCTGGAGCTTTACCCTTACGTGGACGCTCCGGAGGCGGCCGGAAAAGAGAGTCTCGAGGTTCTCCGGCCGCTCTTTTCCGAAGCCGGACTGGAAGTGGGGCTCTGATCATGACGATACTGAAATCTCCCTGGACCGACGACCGGGGGCGCAAAGAACAGCTTGACGACCACATTCAACACTCCAGGACCGCCTATTTCGGCTTTCAGAAAGTGGCCGCAGCAGAAAAGCAGCCGCGGGTGGCCCGGCATTTCGATGCGGTCGCCCGAAGATACGACCTGATGAACTCCCTGCTGAGCTTCGGGATCCACCACGCCTGGAAGCGGACCGCGGTCAGGATGCTCGGGCTTGCACCGGAGGCGAAGGTCCTCGACGTCTGCGGGGGAACCGCGGATCTGGCGATCCTTGCGGCCCGGTCCGCCGGACCTGCCGGCCGGGTGGCGGTCTACGACATCAACCGGACCATGATGTCCTACGGCAGGCCCAAGGCGGCCGCAGCGCGGCTCGAGAACCGGATCGACTTCGTGCAGGGAAATGCCGAGGCCCTCTCGTTTCCGGACGCCCGTTTCGATGCGGCGATGGTCGGCTTCGGCATCCGCAACGTGACGCACATGAAGCGTGCCTTTGCCGAGATGCATCGGGTGCTAAAGCCCGGAGGGAAGCTCATGTGCCTGGAGTTTTCCAAACCCGCCTGGCCCGTTTTCCGCTGGATCTACGACCTGTATTCTTTTTACGTCATGCCGCTGCTGGGCCGTCTCATCGCCGACAACCGGGCCGGATACCTGCTGCTGACCGAAAGCATCCGCCTGTTTCCCACGCCCCGGGAGCTGGCAAAGGTGCTTTCCGATATCGGCTTTTCCGACGTCCGCTTTCGGCGGCTCACCAACGGCATCGCGGTGATCCACATCGGCACGAAGAAAACTCCTTGAGTGCAGTCTCCCAATTTTGGTCCTCAGGACCCGGTGAGAGGCAATTGGCTCTGCCTTTCAGCCCCAAGGGAAAAATTCGAAGCACGAAATATTCGGATTTCGAATTTCAATTTAAATGCCCTCCGGGCTTAACTCAAAGCCGGGTCCTCCGGGACCGGATATTTACTTACCCGCTAATCACCAGCCGAAGCACGATCAGCGCCAGCATCGCCGGCGGGTAGTAGCTGGCCCGGTTGAACAGGGCCATCGCATCGACGCGGTCCCGGCTTTGAAGTAGACGCCAACCGGGAACCAGCAGAAGCGATACGCCGATTGCAACAGAAGCGAGGATGAAAATCGGGTTGAATTCCGCCCGGGAAAGGCGCAGCACGGCGATGTTGACCGCCACTGCCCCGGCAAGGGTGAAAAAGGCGATTGCCGACGAGCCGCGGAACCCGAACCGAACAGGTATGGTGCGGGCCCCCAGGCGCCGGTCTTCCTCGACGTCGGCCCAGTCCGCCGGAACGTTCTGTCCGCCGATCTCCCACAAAAATAGCCACAGAAACATGACCGCCAGAAAGCCGATGGACGGGGCGGCATCCACCGCGTAAACCGCGGCCAGCGCGCCGGTGTTTTTCACGACCCCGCTGACCAGGGTTCTAAAATGGGTGATCTTCAACAGCAGGCAGTAGGCGGCCTCGAAGAGACAGCCGCCTAGAAAGATCACGACGCACACCGGGTTGAGCAGGTAGGCGCCGACCAGGGCAAGAAATCCCCATGCCAGCGCCCAAGCCAGCCCTTCTTTGAGACTGAGGGCCCCCTGGGCGACGGGATGCCGGATCATGAGCGCGTCGAGGTAGCCCTCCTGGCATCGGTCTCCTCCGTGGCGGAGCTTTTCTGTATCCGTCCGGTAGTCGACGAGATCGTTTAAGGCATACACGGCGGTATATCCGGCAAAGGTGGTCACCAGGCCGATGAGGATGACCTCGAGCGAAGGAAAGTTTCCGAGCCATAAAAGAGCCGCGGCCGCAGGCGTTGTCATGTCCAACAGGCCGTGCGGGGTCCGCGACAGTGCCCAGAAAAGCTTGATGCGGGCAACTCCGGTAACCGGTGTGCAGGTGGATGGCTCAGCCACGGGAGGGGTCCGTCGGTATGGGTTGACAGATTCGGGCACGATGATCGGATGAAGGTCTAAACTCTTTTTTGCAAAGCGTCAAGGCGAAGGACC
>CBFCZJ010000456.1:0-2866 GCA_965602445.1 uncultured Desulfobacterales bacterium
CGCCAAAATGTCGCCTGTTCCGGTTTTGCTGATCAATCCGTATCAAGGCAGATAGTCGGATTGCTGATGATCCAATGCCCGATGCCGAGGGCCGAAGAAACTGAGTCGCCATTGGAAGAAAAAAACCGCCATGACCGCATTGAACCTGGATCGGATGTTTCAGCCGAAGTCGATTGCCGTGGTCGGTGCCAGCGAGCGCAGCGGCAGCGTGGGTGAGGCCGTCTTGCACAACCTGGAGCGAAGCGGATTTTCCGGGCGGGTGTTTCCTGTAAATCCCAGGCATTCCAAAATCGCCGGGAAAAAATGCGCTGCCCGAATCGGCGATATCGGGGAGCCGGTGGACCTTGCCGTGTTGTCCACGCCCATCGAAACCGCTCCGGACATTGTCCGAGAATCCGTGAGGACCGGCTGCGGCGGGGCGGTGATCGTTTCCGCCGGCGGCAAGGAGGTCGGAGAAAAGGGCCGACAGATCGAAGCCGCCATCCGAAAGGAGATCGAAGGCACCGGCTTTCGGATCATCGGCCCCAACTGCCTCGGCATCCTCAGCGCCCGGGCCTGCATGAATGCCAGCTTTGCCGGCCGGGCGCCGTTTTCCGGAAAAATGGCCTTTATCTCCCAGAGCGGCGCCATCTGCACGGCGGTGTTGGACTTGGCAGTCCAGGAGCGGATCGGATTCAGCCATGTTGTCAGCCTCGGCTCGATGCTCGACGTTGATTTCGGGGACATGATCGACTACCTGGGAGGTGATTCCTCCGTTCACAGCATCGTGATGTACGTGGAGAGCCTGACCCGATTTCGAAATCTGATGAGCGCGGCGCGGGCGGTATCCCGAGTCAAACCGATCGTGGCCCTCAAGGCCGGCAGGAGCCGGGCCGGCGCCAAGGCCGCTGCCTCCCATACCGGCGCTCTGGCCGGAGAGGACGCCGTATACGATGCCGCCTTCGAACGGGCCGGCATCGTCCGGGTCAAAACGTTTGAAGCGCTTTTCGATTGTGCCGAGCTTCTGGCCAAGCAGCCGCGGCCGTCGGCCGCGGCCCTGGCCATCGTCACCAATGCCGGCGGGCCCGGAGTGATGGCCGCCGACGCCCTGTCCGACTACGGCATGGAGCCCGCAGCCCTCAGCCCGGAGACGCTAAGCCGGCTCGACGAGGTTCTGCCCGCCAGTTGGAGCCGGGGCAATCCTGTGGATATTCTCGGCGACGCCGCTCCTTCCGTGTTTCGACAAGCCGTGGAGATCTGCATGAGGGCGCCGGAAGTCGACGGCCTGCTGATACTTTCCGCGCCCCAGGCACTGACCGACCCCACGGAAATGGCCGCCGCCCTGGTGGACCCGATCAAGGGCCATCGGCTTCCGGTGATCACTTCCTGGATCGGGGGACCGGACGTGGAAAAGGCCCGGCAGGTATTCAACGACGCAGGGATTCCCACCTTCGACACCCCGGAGCGGGCGGTTCGCGCCTTCATGGATCTCTACCGCTACGGAAAGAATTTGGAAATCCTCCAGCAGATGCCGCCTCGGCTGCCGGGACGCATGGAGTTCGATTCGAGCCGCGCCCGAGGGATCGTCGCCGGCGGCATGGACCGGGGCGGAGTCTTGACGGAGCCGGAAGCCAAGGATTTGCTTGACGCCTACGGAATTCCGGTAAACGAGACGGTCTTGGCCGCCTCGGCAGAAGAGGCCGTCGACCATGCCGGCGCCATGGGATATCCGGTGGCCATGAAGGTGGTTTCCCGCCAGATTCTTCACAAGACCGACGCCGGCGGCGTTTTCCTGAATCTGAGCAACCCGGGAGCGGTCTGCCGGGCCTATGAAACCATCACGACGCAGGTTCGGAAGAATCATCCCGAAGCGCAGATCGACGGGGTCTGTCTGCAGCCGATGGCGGGGCCGGGGGGGCTGGAACTGATTCTCGGCTGCAAGCGCGACCGGGATTTCGGCCCCGTGCTCCTGTTCGGCATGGGGGGCATTTTGACCGAGGTCTTCAAGGACCGGGCGATCTGCCTGCCTCCGTTGAATCGACTGCTGGCCCGGCGCCTGATGGAAAAGACCCGGGTGTATCGGCTGTTGCAGGGGTTTCGCAACCATCCACCGGTTGACTGCGTCCGGATCGAAGAAATCCTGATTCGTCTTTCCCAACTCGCGGCCGATATCGCTGAAATCCGGGAACTTGACATCAACCCTCTGATCGTTTCTCCGGATCGATGCGTGGCAGTGGATGCCCGGGTCTTGTTGGCCGAATCGGACCGGCCCGCCCCGCTGCACATGGTGATCAGCCCGTATCCGAATCAGCACGAGGCGAGGGTGACCATCGGCGACGATCTGCACTTGTTCATTCGACCGATTCGGCCCGAGGACGCGCAGCTGCTGGCGGACCTTTTCGAACAGCTCTCGCCCCGGTCGGTGTATTTTCGTTTCTTCACGCCCCTGAAGCAGATTCCCCACCGGATGCTTGCCCGTTTTACCCAGATCGACTACGATAGAGAAATCGCACTGGCCGCCATCGAAGAGACGAACGACGGTGACAGAATGCTGGGAGTGGCCCGGGTGATTGTCGAACGAAACCCGAAGAAAGGAGAGTTCGCCGTACTGGTCGGAGATGCCTGGCAGGGGACGGGTATCGGCGCTCAGCTCCTGCTTCGATCCCTCCGGATCGCCAAGGAGATGGGTATGCAATCGGTGTCGGGGATCGTTCTGCCGGAAAACAGGCAAATGCTGGCCTTGGGTCGAAAGCTTGGCTTTTCGGTTCAAGGCGACGTATGTGGGGAATACACGCTGTCCATCGGCCTGGACAGTCTGTGATAAAAATCCCTTGGTCGAGAGCTCTCGCCCGGCGGGAGGAAGGGAGTACCCCATGAAGAAAAGATC
>CBFCZJ010000457.1:0-2864 GCA_965602445.1 uncultured Desulfobacterales bacterium
GAGCACGCACCGAGGGCCGCCGGGCGCTTTTGGAGATTGAAGCCAAACAGCTTCTTTCCTCCCACGGCGCCGCTGTTCCCGGCGAACGTCTTGCCTCTTCGTCTAAAGAGGCCGCAGAAGCCGCAGAAGCCTTAGGCGGCCCCGTGGTGCTGAAAATCGTCTCGCCGGATATTCTCCACAAAAGCGATGCCGGAGGCGTGAAGGTGAATCTGGCCGGTCAGAAGCAGGTGCAGTCCGCCTACCGCCAGATCATGGAAAGCGCCAAGGCCTACAATCCTGCGGCAGACATCCGCGGGGTGCTGGTCAGTCCCATGGCCCAGCGGGGGGTGGAAGTGATCATCGGGACGAAAACAGATGATCAGTTCGGACCGGTCATCATGTACGGGCTGGGCGGGGTCATGGTGGAAATTTTGAAGGACGTCTCGTTTCGCGTGCTTCCGATCTCCCGTCGAAGCGCCCGGAGAATGATCGAGGAGACCAAGTCCGCACCAATTCTGACCGGCGTGCGGGGAGAGCCGCCCTATGACAAGAAGGCCCTGGTGGAGCTTTTGCTTCTCTGTTCCGAGGTGATGGAATCGTATCCGGAAATCGAGGAGATGGACCTGAATCCGGTGATCGTCCACCACGAAGGCTTGAGCATCGTGGATGCAAGGATCATCCTCAAGGAAGAAGGGAACTGAAAAAGAGGTTTTGGGGTGGATATGCTATCGTAGATCGAATGCCTAAAATGCCTTAAATGAGCTAAAATGCCTAAAGTTGAGGTGTCGCTTCGCGACGTCAAAGATCGGGGTCGGGATTACCCCATAACTTTAGGCATTTTAGCTCGTTTTAGGCATTTATAATTTTTCCAATAAATTTCAATGTTTTAATTTATATTTCCTCAAGTTTTTTCTCAACTTCCCCCATCGCCTCCCTGAACTTTTCCCTCACCTCTTCGGCAAACGGATTGTAGCGGTTCATGTCCGAAAAGAGCTGCCAAGTGTCGTTTTCCACGACATCGAGGATGTGCAGCAGCCGTTTGTAGCCTTCCGTGTCGATGGTGCGCGGTGATGCCCCGAACCGGGAAAGCGACCGGCCGAGGAAGTGGGTCAAGGCAAGACTCACGGCGATATCCCGGTCGTGCTCCTCCGGACTTGCCTCGATCACGACAAGCCCTTTCTTCTTCAGATACCCCTTGATCGAATCGTAGCGCCAAGGATCGATCCGCCCCGGGCACAAAACGATCTTTCGGCCTGCCAGGGAATCGGCGGCGCTGTCGGGTCCGAACATGGGGTGGGTCGGCAGATAAGAAGCGCCGGCCGGAAGATGCCCGGCCATCCATCGGTCCGGCAGGACCTTGACCGAGCTCACATCGATGACCAGGGCATCGTCGCAAAGATGGGGGCGGACCCGATGCAGGGTCTCTTCCAGCGTCGAAATCGGAACGCTGAGAATAACGATCTTCTGCTTTGCCGTCTCTTCTATGGTGGCCGGTTTTGCGCCGGCAGCAGTGATCTGTTCGGCCTTTTTTCCAGCATCCCGGACAACGACGGGAAAATCGTCTGCCAGATACCGGACCATGAGTTTTCCAAACCGTCCAAATCCGAAAACCCCAATCATGGACGCGCCCCCTGCCGAAGGGCAAGATCGGCAAGCACCAAGGCGGCCATGGCTTCTACGATCGGAACCGCCCGGGGGACCACGCACGGATCATGTCGCCCTTTGGCATTGAGTGTTACGGGTTTTCCCTTGAAATCAACGGTTTGTTGGGAAAGACCGATGGTGGCCACCGGTTTGAAGGCAACCCGGAAAACGATCGGCTCGCCGTTGGAAATTCCCCCCTGTACCCCTCCGCTGTAATTGGTTTTCGTCCCGAGACCGCCGGCCTTCAGGACGAAAGGATCGTTGTGGGAAGAGCCCCGCATCCGCGTCCCGGCAAACCCGGAGCCAATTTCGAATCCTTTGGTAGCGGGAATCGACATCATGGCCTGGGCAAGACGCGCTTCCATCTTGTCGAACACCGGCTCCCCCCAGCCGGCCGGCACGTTTCGACAAACGCAGGAGATGATCCCCCCCGCCGAATCTCCCAACGCTTTCACCTCTTCGATCGTTTGGACCATTTTGGCCGCCGCCGCAGGATCCGGGCAGCGCACCGGAGCGGCATCCACCCGGCGCCGGTCGATCGTCTCGATGTCCACCGCCTCGGACCGGATCGAGCCGACCGCTTCGACCCAGGCAACGATCGAAATCCCGAATTGTCCGGAGAGGAATTTTTCCGCCACGGCACCGGCCGCCACCCTGCCGACGGTTTCCCTGGCGCTGGACCGCCCTCCCCCGCTGGAGGCACGGATTCCGTATTTGGCCTGGTAGGTGAAATCGGCATGGGAAGGCCGCGGGCTGTCGGCCATGGACTTATAGTCCGAGGGCCTGACATCCCGGTTGGCGACGAACAGGGCCAGAGGCGTTCCCAGGGTCGTGCCGTTTTCCACCCCGGAAAGGATCTGCACCCGGTCGGTTTCATCCCGGTCCGTGGTCAGTCGGCTCTGACCGGGCCGCCGGCGGTCGAGCTGCGGCTGGATGTCGGCCTCGGTCAACGCCATCCGCGGGGGGCACCCGTCCACGACAACCCCCACCCCGGGACAGTGGGACTCGCCAAAGGTGGTCACCCGAAACAGGGTTCCGAACGTGCTGGACATAAATCGTCTCCAAAAGAAGTTGGCCAGTTGAACCAGTTATACACGCTGTGACGCTGGGAAGCCAGAATGCTGGGAAGCCGTGGTTACAATCGCTCCTCTTTCCCGGCTGTTCATAGCATCCAGGGTTTTTTTGAGGGCCTCCCGGCTTTCAAGCCTTCAAGCCTCCCGGCTTTTAAGCAATCGCCGATA
>CBFCZJ010000458.1:0-2853 GCA_965602445.1 uncultured Desulfobacterales bacterium
GACCAATTGACCATTCAACCACGCTTCAAAGAACCCATGAGCGAACCCACCCATCAACTACTCTCCGAAAAGCAAAATCAGCACCGTTCCGGTCAGCATCAGCGCGGCGCCGGAAAGGCGGACCCTCATGTGGGTTTCCCGGAAAAACAGCCCCCCGTAAATCACCCCAAACAAAACGCTGAGCCGCTTGATGGCAATCATGTAGGCCGCCTTGGCCAGGGAGATGGCATAGGCATGGAACACGCCGTGGGCGAAAAAAAGCAGCCCGGCCGCCGCCCCTTTTGCCGGGGACTGCGCCAGTGTCCGGATCTTTACGCCCCCCAGCCAGAACAGCCCCAGACTCAACACCAGACTGAAGCCGGAAAAAAACGACAGGGTGAAAAACAGCGGCGAAGAGTGAAGAATCCCCTTTTTCCCCACCACCGCCGCAAAGCTGAACAAAAAAGCCACGAAAAACATCTGCCGGGACCCGGGTTCTGCCAGAAACGCCCTCAGCGGGGTAAACAGCCGCCGGTCCCTCGGATCGATGTTGAGCACATAGCCGCCCACACAGGTGACCCCGATGCCGATGGTGCCCCAGACGTTGGGCACCTCCCCCAGAACCAGGCTTCCGGTGAAGATCATAAAGGCCGGGGTAAATGCCAGATACGGGACGGTCAGAGAAAGCGGGGAGATCCGGATCGCATTCATGTAGATCAAAAAGGCGATTCCGTTGAGGGGCAGCGAGGCCAGGTAACATGCGTAGAACACCGCGTCGAGCGCCGGCACCGGCACAAAATACAACGAGAGGGCATACAGGGGAAACCCATAGACCAGGGGAAACGCGGCCATGGCAAACGGCCCCAGGGAAGAAAAATGGCGCTTGATCCAGGCGTCCTGGGATGCGGCGGCAACGGCGGTCAGCAGGGAAAGCCATGCCCAGAGCATGCCGCCTCTCTTTTCCGCCGGTGCCGGCGTCCGGTTTTGCTGCTAAGTAAAACGAAAGATTTCAACATGCATCTTTCTCCGCCTGATCAGCGGCACCAAAGGCACCTACAGCGCCTTTTCAAACGGCTCCAGGCCGACGCGTTCGATGGTTTTGCCCAGGCGCTCTCCTTTTTTGGCGTTATCCCGGTAGGCCTGCACCACCTTTTCCACCGTCGAAAGTGCACCGTCGTCCTCGAGCCCGGAAACGAGTTCCTTGCCGATCCTCGGATTGGCCCCGACATTGCCGCCTACGGTCACCATCCAGCCGTCTTTTTTACCCACGAGGCCGACATCCCGTACCCAGGATTCCGCACAGCTCAACGGGCAGCCGGAAACAGCCATTTTGAATTTTCCCGGAAGCTGCATTCCATGGTAGGTCTCGTCGAGTTTGAGTCCGACACCGAGGGCATCCTGCTGCCCAAGCTTGCAAAACGTGGTGCCCGGACAGGTGCGAATGCTTCTGACGCATAGACCGACAGCCGCACCCGGAGATAGAGAAAGCTCCTCCCAGACCTTGTCGATGTCCTCTTCCTTGAGGCCGACGATGGCAATCCGGGTGGCACCGGTGATCTTCAAGGCCTGGGCCTTGTATTTTTCGGCGACATCGGCCAGTTTCCGGAGCAGCTCCGGAGTGACGACCCCGCATGGGATGTGGGGTGCAATGGCGTAAGTTTCCTTGTCCCGTTGAAGGATGGCCCCCTTTTCTCCAAGTTTCAGCATCGATTCACCTCCATGTTCAAAGGTTCAAAAACCAGAGGTCAGATGTCGGATGTCAGATGTCGGCCCTGACGGTTTGCTGTCTTTTTGTCTTTCTGACATCCGACCTCTGACCTCTGACCTCTGAAAAGACCCTACCCAACCCCGGAAGTCGGCCGGCCGCCGCCTGCCGGATAAATGATGTCCCGGTATTTCAAGTCCGCTTCGGTGACCTTGTTTCGGACGTAGGCGGCAACGTACCGTGGAATGTCGCCGCTCTTGAGATACCCCTGAAAATCCCGGTGCACCTTGCCCTCCGAGAAATTCCATTCTTCCCCGGCCGCCTTGAAAACGTCGAAACTGCTGCACCGCCGCACCATGGCCAGGGTCGTGAGCAGCTCCTCGTCTGTGCGGTTGGCCTTTTTCAGGGACCGGCCCGACAAGTAATTGCGGACCCCGATGTAGACCACGGCAAGAACTGTCAAACCGATCAGATACCAGATATTTCCGTTCACAGGCAGCTCCTTTTTCCTGCAAGCGCGATGACATTATAGCAATCCTGGCCCGATCATGTAACCGATTCTCTTTTTATCGTTCAGTATAGGTATCTTTTCGGCCATAATCGCTTCAGAGTAACGACAATCCCTGTAAAAGGAGGTTTTTTATGTCGGAACAGGTAATGGACGTGACTGATCAGGACTTCGAATCCCGGGTCTTGCAGGCGGAAGGTCCGGTTCTGGTGGATTTCTGGGCGCCCTGGTGCGGGCCCTGCAAGGCGATCGGTCCGGTGGTGGACGAGTTGGCCCAAAGTTTTTCCGACCGGGTCGGCTTCTTTAAATGCAATGTCGACGACAATCCCCAAACTCCCTCTGCATACGGCATTCGGTCGATTCCGACCCTGATTCTATTCAAAGACGGCAAGGTGTTCGATCAGATCACCGGTCTTGTCGGCCGCAGCAGTCTGGAAAGCTCGATCAACAAGGCACTATCCGGCGAGGCCGCAGCCAGCCCCTTTGTCGTCACCTGATCCGGTAGAGGTCGGAACGACCCGATGCCGGAGGTCGGAACTACCCGATGTCAGAGGTCGGATGTCAGATGTCGGCGAAAAACCAGGATTCTTGCTATGTTCTTCTGGTATCTGACATCGGACATCCGACATCTGTTTTTTTCTGACCTCTGACCTCTGACATC
>CBFCZJ010000459.1:0-2851 GCA_965602445.1 uncultured Desulfobacterales bacterium
GACACGGAGGTCGTGCCCTACAAGAACCCCGGCTTCGACCGAAGTTTCACATAAGACCTGCCGTCCCGCTCGTCGCCGGGAAGCGAACCAAAAATGCCGAATATCAAATCCCGTCGAGATAACCCGGCCCCAGAAGTCGCATCTGCTCCAGGATCCAACGGGCGCGTTCTCGCACATAGGCCGAGGGGTGGCTCGCAAGCAGCCTTCTCGGGTTTGGAAGCACGGCGGCCAAAACCGCCGCCTCTTCAAGCCTCAGCCCGTCCGCATGCTTGTGGAAAAAATGCCGGGCGGCCGCCTCCACCCCGTAGATGCCCCGACCGAACTCGGCGATGTTCAGGTAGATCTCCAGGATCCTCGCCTTGGACCAGCAAAATTCCAGCAGCATGGAAAACCACGCTTCCAACCCCTTTCGCAGGAAACTGCGGCCGGGCCACAAAAAGAGATTCTTCGCGGTCTGCTGGCTGATGGTGCTCGCCCCCCGGAGCCTGTCCCCCCGAAGCCGGTCTTCCACGGCATCGGAAATCGATTCCAGGTCGAATCCGCTGTGGTACGGAAACTTCTGGTCCTCGGCCGCGACGACGGCCAGCTGCATGTCTTTGCTGATCCGCTCCAAGTCGACCCAGCGGTAGCGGATCTCCTGAAACGCTGCAGGGCGGGTCTCCAGGGTCTGATATTGAATCATGAAAGAAGTGGTGGGCGGGTCCAGCCAACGGAAAACCAAGACCGAAACGAGCGACAGCGCGACAAAACCGGCCGTCGTCCAAAGCAGCCAGAAAAAAACACGCCTGCTCAGACAGAGAAAAAATTGCCCCATCCGGACGAAATCCGGTAGTTTTTGGCGTTTTCTCATCTGAATTCCACCAGGGTTCACAAAGTACGGAATAGTGGATGCCCGGCGGATGGACTACCGAAATTTCCGCCTTGAATCAAGGAAGGAAAGGTTTCTAAACGATTCACCAATCTCAGGCTGGGGAAATCCTCTGAATATCAGTGTTGAAAAATTTTGTATCGGGCGGACCGATCCGGCCGCCTGATACAAAATTTTTCCAGTCATATTCAATATTTCTGTTGAATCCAGAATCCTTCTGTGCTACTTGGTCATGGCGATTTTCGGCGTTTATCCGACCACCGAGGGAGGGACCATGGGAGAGATCAGGGACTACCGAAACATCCACGAAATGTTGAAGGAAACCGTCGAGCGGCGCCGGGAGCAGGCGGCCTACAGGTGGTTCACAGCTCCGGGACAGACCGATGAAGTCTCCTGGAAAGAATTTTACGCCCAGGTGCACCAGGCCGCGCGGGGGCTGATCGCCCTTGGGGTGGGCAAAGACGACAAGGTCACCATTGTGAGCTACTCCTGCTACCGGTGGGTACTCTGCGACATGGCCGCAGCGGTCATCGGCGCCCAGACCGTCGGGATCTACCACAGCCTGCCGGCGCCGGACATCTCCTACATCGTGGACCACAGCGATTCGGTGGTCGCCTTTGCCGAGGACCAGATCCAGCTCGACAAGCTGTTTCAGATCCGGGAGCAGATCCCGGCGGTACGGAAGGTGATCCTTTTTTCCGGCATCGTGCCCGAAGACGACTGGGTGGTCGGTTTCGACAAATTCATGGAAATGGGCGAAGAGGTGACCGACGGTCTCGTCGACAAAAGGGCTGCAGCGGTCTCCGCCGAAGATGTGGCCGCCATCGTCTATACCTCAGGCACCACCGGCATCCCCAAGGGAGCCATGCTCACCCACGACAACCTCACCTTCACGGCCCAGTCCGTGGCCGGATCCGTGTTCTGGTATCCCGACGACGAGGTGTTTCTCTTTCTGCCCCTGGCCCACGTCTTTGCCCGGACCTGCGTCTATACTTCTTTATTTGCCGGCACGACCATGACCTTTTGCCGGGGCATCGACTTCATCGCCGAAGACATCAAGGCCGCCCGGCCCCATTGGTTTCCCAGCGTGCCGAGGATCTACGAAAAGGTCCACGCCAAGGTGACGGGAATGGCCGAAGCCAAGGGCGGCACCGCACTGAAGATCTTCAACTGGGCGTTTTCCGTCGGACACGAAGTCGGCGATCTGAAGCTGGCCAAAAAGCCGATTCCCTTTTTCCTGGGCCTCAAGCACCGGCTGGCCAGCAAACTGGTGCTCTCCAAGATCCAGGAAGCCTTGGGCGGCCGGGTCCGCTGGTGCATCAGCGGCGCGGCTCCCTTGAACCCGGACATCGGCAGATGGTTTCACGCCGCCGGCGTGCTCGTCGTAGAGGGCATCGGCATGACCGAAAACACCTCCTTTTCCAACCTGAACCGGTTCGACGACTACCGATTCGGCTGGGTGGGCCCGCCCGGGCCGGGCATCGAGCAAAAAACCGCAGACGACGGGGAGATTCTCTTCCGGGGCCGAAACGTGATGAAGGGCTACTACAAGATGCCCGAAGACACCGCAGAAGTCATCACCGAAGACGGCTGGCTGAAAACCGGCGACGTCGGCGAGATCGACGAAAACAACTTTCTGCGCATCACCGGAAGAAAAAAAGAGATCATCGTCACCTCCGGGGGCAAGAACATCGCCCCGGCGCGCATCGAGGGGATCGTGGCCACCTCCCGGTACGTCAACCAGGTGCTGGTCATCGGAGACGAACGAAACTATCTGACCGCCCTGGTCACCCTCGAGCCGGACAACACCGCCGAATACGCCCGGCAGCAGGGCATTGCGTTCGTCTCCACCGAAGACCTGGCCGCAAACCCGGCCATTGTCGAGATGATCGAACGAGAAGTGCAAGAAAAAAACAAGGAGCTGGCCTCTTTTGAAACCATCAAAAAGATCCGGGTGGTGCCGGAATTTACCATCGAAAACGG
>CBFCZJ010000460.1:0-2840 GCA_965602445.1 uncultured Desulfobacterales bacterium
CATATCGTTAGTATATTAACCTCTACCCTAAAATACTCGCGTGTATTTTTGGATAGAGGTGAAAAAATGAGCCCTTATCTTGAGCGATACATCGAAAGGTCTGTCATTGCGGATTTGGCACGAAAAATGGTGTTTGTCGGAGGGCCGAGGCAGAGCGGCAAGACCACACTGGCCAAGCATCTGTGTAAAAAGTCCGGATGCGAGATCGCTGACCGATACCTGAACTGGGATGCCGCCTCGGATCGGGAATCCGTGATCCGGGAGCGGTTTCCCGCAGGCCCGGGGATGCTGATCCTGGACGAAATCCACAAGTATTCGAGATGGCGGCAGGTGGTCAAAGGCCTTTACGACAAACGGGGGGACGAACTTCAGATACTGGTGACCGGCAGCGCCCGGCTCGACCACTACCGCCGCGGCGGGGATTCGCTGCAGGGAAGGTATCACTTCTATCGCTTGCTTCCCCTTTCCCTGGCCGAAATCGGTGCGTCATCCTCCTCGGCGGTCAACGACCTTCTATTCTACGGTGGTTTTCCAGAGCCGTTTCTCCTCCAGTCCGAGACGCAGAGCCGAAGATGGAGTCGGGAATACAGGACCCGCGTGATTCGGGGAGATTTGTCCGATCTGGAAAACGTTCGGGACCTGGGCCTGGTCGAACACCTGGCGATCCGGCTTCCGGACCTGGTGGGCTCGCCGCTGTCGCTCAATTCACTCCGGGAAGATCTTCAGGTTTCCCATCAGTCCATCTCCCGCTGGATCGCGATGCTCGAAAACCTATACATGATCTTTCGCATCTACCCCTTCGGCGGTCCGAAAATCCGCGCCGTCAAAAAGGAGGCCAAGCACTATCACCTCGACTGGACCGTGATCTCCGAACCGGGGCCGCGTTTCGAAAACCTGGTGGCATGCCACCTTCTGAAGTGGTGCTTCTTTTTACAGGATACGGAAGGCCGGGACCTGGAGCTTCGATATTTCCGGGACGTGGACAAACGAGAGGTCGACTTTGTGGTCATGGAAGGGCAAAAGCCGCTTCATTTCATCGAATGCAAAACCAAAGAAAAAGAGGCAAGTCCGTCGCTTAGATATCTGAAGCAGCGGTACAGCGAAATCCCGGCGACCCAGGTTGTGCTCGAGCCGGACATCGATATCTTGACCAGGGACGGTATCCGGATCTGTTCGGCCCACCGCTTTTTAAAAGAGCTCGTTTAGTGTCCATTTTCAGTAGTCGAACCGGTCGGTCAGTTGAATTTGGGTTCGGACCATTTCACCCTGGCGACATCATTTTGCGGTATCTGTAAGCCTCATAAGTTGGGCTTCACAAGTTCAGCCCAACCTACGGTTGTGGCCTGGTCTCCAAAATTCCCAGACCGCCGCGTTATCGCTAACGTTGGGCTTCGCTGCCCTCAGCCCAACCTACGTGCTGAACCCTGAACCTGAACGCCGCGCCTGCGGTAAGGCTATCCGGTGTCGTCTGTCATCTCAATCTACAACTGGGATTCGATGGGCAGCAGACCCAAAAAACCGATCCCCAGGCGCTGCCAGAAGCCGGTATAGGGGTCGGTGTCGAAGGTCTTTTCCTCCCCGTCGACCCGCCCGTGCCAGCGGATCTTCTCCGGCCCCTTTTCCGGGCCGGCCAATTCCAGTCGAAAGGCGACCTTATCGATATTGCGGTCCACCCAGTCGCTCATGCCCGCTGCGATCTCCGGCTGGTCGAACACGACGCCGATCTCGGTGTTGTGCACCCAGGCCCGGGGATCGAGGTTGAGCGATCCGATAAACACCTGCCGCCGGTCGAAGACAAAGGACTTGGCGTGCAGGCTGGCCTTGGAAGAGCCGCCCATGCCTTTTTTTTCTTTCCGCTCCTCGGAGCTGAGCTTCTTGTTCATCTCGAAGAGCTCGACGCCCGACCGGAGCAGGTCTTTTCTGTATTTGGCGTAACCGGCGTGGACGATACCCACGTCGTTGGAGGCCAGCGAATTGGTGAGGATCCGCACGCGGACGCCTCGCCGGGCCATGTCGGAGAGAAAGGCAGTCCCCTCTTTTCCCGGCACGAAATACGGGGAGAAGATGACAAGCTCTTCTTCGATGTTTTTCAGGTAGGGAATCAGCTTCGGGGAGAGGTGATATTCGGTCTTGTCAAAGCTGTGCTGGATCTTTTCCGGCAAGTCGTAGATGACCTCGGCCTCCCCCCAGTGAAAGACCACTTCATCGGCCCGGAGCCTTTTGGCCAAGGACGAATTTTCAAGGGCCTGGAGGTAGGGCGAACCCTTCTGCTGGCCGACAAATTTCTCCAGCGCCTCCCGCAGCCGGTCGATCGCCATGTCAGGGACGGGTTTGCCCTGCAGGACGGCGGCCGGATACGCCGACGGGCTGTTCCAGTACTTGTCGAAGGAAGCCGAAACCTTCTGGGCCACCGGCCCGATTCCGATGACATCCAGATCGCCGAAGGCCAGGTCCGGGTCCGCCTCGAAGTATTCGTTGCCGATGTTCCGGCCGCCTAAAATGGTCGCCTGGTTGTCGACGGTGAAGGATTTGTTGTGCATGCGCCGGGTGACCGATCCCAGGCGGGTGATGAACTGGGAGGCCCTGCCCACGTTGCGGCTGAACGGGTTGAAGATCCGGACCTCGATGTGGGGGTGCGCGTCCAGGGCCGCCGCGCCCAGATCCCGGCCCCCCATGTCCATGTCGTCCACCAGCAGGCGCACCCGCACCCCCCGGTCGGCCGCCTTGAGCAGCTGGTGGGTGAAAAGCCGTCCCACCAGATCGTCGTGGTACAGGTAGTACTGTACATCGAGGCTGCGCTCGGCAAAATGGGCCAGAACCGCCCGGGCCACGAAGGCGTC
>CBFCZJ010000461.1:0-2838 GCA_965602445.1 uncultured Desulfobacterales bacterium
ATCTCCCGCCGGAGAATCTTGAATCTTGAATTTGGAATCTTGAATCCCGCCGGTCACCGGCGGCGCTCGTATGAAACTTCCCTCGAATTCGATGTTTTTCTCTGGGAAGGACAAAACGATCGAACCATGAAGATTTCATGAAATATTCAGGCTAAAAGCATCGGGAATTCGTATCCAAGATCGTTTCATATACATATTCTCCCCCATTTACCGATCCGGCCGCGGCCTTTATGATTTTTGATAAACCATAAAAAGGAGGACCCCATGAAAATTACCAGTAAGGAATTCGCCCATAATGAATCGATCCCGAAAAAATTCACCTGTCAGGGAGATGATATCAGTCCCGAGCTGACCGTCGAAGAGGTTCCCGAAGGTGCCGAAAGCCTGGCCCTGATCGTGGAGGACCCGGATGCTCCGGGAAAGACCTTCGACCACTGGGTGGCCTATGACATGCCGGTGGACGGGAAGATCCCGGAAGGGGCGACGCCGGGCACCCAGGGAGTCAACGACTTCGGAAAACAAGGCTACGGTGGCCCCTGTCCTCCGTCAGGCACCCACAGGTACTTTTTCAAGGTGTTTGCTCTCGATGAGCGTCTCGGCCTGCCGGAGGGGCTGGGTAAAAACGACCTGCAAAGTGCAATGGAAAACCACATTCTGGGTGAGGCCGAACTTGTCGGCCTCTATGCCAAGTCTTAGGCAACGATATGGATCTTCGCACACAGCGATCGGATATGGTGCGGGACCAGCTTCAGCGGCGGGGGGTGAAAGACCCCGCCGTCCTGGCGGCCATGGAACAGGTGCCCCGTGAAGCATTCGTCCCGGAAAGGCTGCAGGAGATGTCCTACCAGGATTCACCGCTTCCCATCGGCGAAGGCCAGACCATCTCCCAGCCCTTTATCGTGGCCCGGATGATCGAGCGCCTCGAACTCACCCCCGAAGACAATGTCCTGGAAATCGGCACGGGCTCGGGATACGGTGCGGCGATACTGGGTCGGATCGCCGACACCGTCTACACGGTGGAGCGCCGTGCATCGCTGGCGGAGGCGGCCCGGGAGAAGCTCGAAAAACTCGGCTACGATAATATCCACGTGGTGGTGGGCGACGGCAGCCTCGGCTGGCCCGAGAACGCCCCCTATGACGCCATCGTGGGGACGGCCGGGGCCCCGAAGATTCCCGAACCCCTCAAGAAGCAGCTCGCCGTCGGCGGAAGGCTCGTGCTTCCGGTGGGAACGATCCCGGAGCAGCAGGTTCTGATCCATCTTCGAAAAACCGGCAAAGACCGGTTCGAGCAGGAAGAAATGGAGGCGGTCCGGTTCGTTCCCCTGGTCGGCGAAGCAGGCTGGCGATGAAGATCGTCTTTGCCGGCACCCGAGGCTATATCGAATCCCGCAACCGCCGGCATTTCATGCACACCGCCCTGGACGTTTCCTATCTCAGCGACACCGTCCGCATCGACTGCGGCGCAGACTGGCTCGAACAAACGGATTCGATCCAGGCCGCGGCCATTGCCATCACCCATGCCCATCCGGACCATGCAGAAGGCCTGAAAAACGGGGCGCCGTGCCCGGTGTATGCCACCGAAGACGCCTGGGAAACCATGGCATCGTACCCGATCGAAGAACGCCGAAAGGTGAATCTCCGAGAGCCGTTTCAGATCGGGAAAATCCGGTTCGAAGCCTTTCCGGTGATTCACTCCACCCGCGCACCGGCCGTGGGCTACCGGGTCGCTGCCGGGCGAGTTTCGATCTTCTATGTGCCGGATGTGGTGTACATCGAAAACAGACAGGACGCGCTGTCCGGCGTACACCTTTATATCGGCGACGGCGCCACCTTGACCCAGTCCTTTGTCCGAAAAGTGGGCGGATCGCTCATCGGCCATGCGCCGGTCCAGACCCAGCTTACCTGGTGCCGAAAAGAAGGCGTGCCCCGGGCGGTCATTTCCCACTGCGGCTCGGAGATCGTGGAGGGAGACGAACGGACGCTGGGGGCAAAACTCCGGAAAATGGCCGAAGAGCGCAACGTCGAAGCACAGATTGCCTATGATGGGATGGAGATGGTGCTGAGGCGATAGGGCTTCGCGTTCCAGGTTCAAGATTCAAGATTCAAGATTCTCCGGCGGGAGATTTATACGAATCTATTGGCCTTAACTATCCAGTTTGATCAAGGACGAAACTTCCCAAGTCCGTCATTCCGGGCTTGACCCGGAATCCAGTTGTTTTTTGAATTTACTGGATTCCCCCGGATCTGAGTCCGGGGCCGGCTTGTTTTCGCTCCGTTCGTCCGGAATGACGGACCGGGAATAACATAGCGGCTAACCCGCGTTTGATAAAAGCGCGAAGCGATTTTATCTTGCGAATAAAATCCACAATAAAACCACCATCCCCGTCACGGTCAGGCCCACGGCGAGCCGATGACGTTTGTAGATCTCCTCGGCAGCATCGCCGAAGCGCCACACCAGCGCGGCCAGGCCGAAATATCGAACGGCGCGGGAAAGAGCGGTCGCCGCAAGAAAACCGAAGATCGAATAGCCCGAGACCCCCGCGGCCACCATGGCGATCTGAAACGGCACCGGCGTGACGCCGACGCTGAACACGAACCAGAACCCGTTTTGTCGAATCATTTCGCCGGCCCTGGCAAATTGCTCTTTCCCTCCGGCGGTGGAAACGATCCAATCGCCCACCGATGCCTGAAAAAAATAGCCGGCGGCATAGCCGATCAGGGCTCCGCCGATGCATCCGAGCAGGGCCGCCAACGCCAGCTGCCACATGCGCTTCCGGTCGATCTGCATCAGCGGAATGAGAAGCAGCTCCAGCGGGATCGGCATCACGGTCGATTCCA
>CBFCZJ010000462.1:0-2817 GCA_965602445.1 uncultured Desulfobacterales bacterium
AAGGGGGACTTTGAGGCTTTCGCCTTTGGCAAATCCGAACAAATGCCCGAAGCGCTCCCCCTTTGAAAAAAGGGGGATTTCTTTCGCCGGCATACCTTGAACCCTGAACGCCGCGCCAGCGGCAGAACGGTTTTCCAGCATCCGGCATCCGCTTGCCCGGCGTAGCCGAAGGCGAAGACGGGACATCCGACCTCTGCCTGCCGCCCTGAGCGAGGCGCAGCCGAGTCGGAGGGCCAGCCTCCCAGCCTTCGAGCATCCCAGCTTTCCAGCGGCGCGCAGCGCCCTGCATCCCAGCGTCCTAGCGTCCCGGCGTCCCAGCTTCCCAGCCGGCGCGGAGCGCCTACCTATTCTTTTTCCTTCAGGATCTCCACCGCCCGATCCAGGAGCACATGGGCCAAGGCCGACTTTTCCATGAGCGGAAGCGCCTCCTTGGCTGCGCCGGCGGCAAAGAGGGTCAGCCGGTTGGTGTCGGTGCCAAACCCGGCATCCGGTCCTCCCAGCAGGTTTGCCGCAATCAGGTCCAGGTTCTTGGCCTGAAGTTTTTCTGCGGCATGCACTTCCAGGTGCTCGGTTTCAGCGGCAAACCCGACCAGGACCTGGCCCTTGGTCTTTCTGCGGCCCAGCTCCAGGAGAATGTCCTCGGTTCTTTCCATGTCCACCGAAGGGGTCCCCTCTGTCTTTTTGATCTTCTGCTCCGCCCGGGCCCGGGGCTGGTAGTCGCCCACCGCCGCCGCCTTGACCACGATGTCGGCCTCTGCGGCGTATCGGTAGACCGCCTCGGCCATTTCCTGCGCCGTCTGCACCTGGACCGTTTCCACGTTCAACGGGGGGGGTTCGTGGACGGGCCCGGAAACCAGGACCACTTTGGCCCCCCGGTGCTCCGCGGCCCGGGCCACGGCATAGCCCATCTTCCCCGAAGAAGGGTTGGAGATGAACCGCACCGGATCGAAATACTCCCGGGTGGGGCCGGCGGTCACCAGCACGGTTCGCCCTGAAAGGTCTTTGGACGTCAGCCGGTGTACGATCCGATCCAGGATCACCGCCGGATCCGGAAGCCTTCCGGGGCCGATGGTGCCGCAAGCCAGGTTTCCGGCATCGGGCGTCACCAGGGTGCAGCCGTCGGCCGCAAGCTGCGCCAGGTTGCGCTGGACTGCCGGATGTTCGTACATGTGGGTGTTCATGGCCGGGCAGATGATCTTGGCGGCGGTCACCGCCAGCATGAAGGTGCTCAAGGCATCGTCTGCGATTCCGTTGGCGAGCTTTCCGACGATGTTGGCGGTGGCCGGGGCCACGATCACCGCGTCGGCCTCCTGGGCCCAGTCGATGTGCCGGATGGATCCTTTGCCGCCTTCTTCGAACATCTCGGAAAAGACCGGCCGGCCCGAAAGCGCCTCGAACGTGGTCGGCCCGACGAACCATTTGGCGCTTTGGGTCATGATCACCCGCACCGACGCCCCGGCCCCGGTGAGCAGCCGCAGCAGCTCCACCGCCTTATATGCGGCAATGCCGCCGGAAACACCGAGCACCAGGTTTTTATCTTTGAGTATGGAAGTCATTGCTTACCAAGCTTCATCATTAATTGAACAGCCTTATCACCAAGCGCTTGGTGCGCTGGGATGCTGGGACGCTGGGAGGCTGGGAGGCAAAAATAATATTATTTGCGGACCTTTTCATAAAACCTCCAAAGTTTTTTTCCCAGGACTTCACAATCATTTTCCAGCTTCTCATATTCCGGAGCACAGATATAGTCCAGCCTTTGTGAAAAATACAAAAGGTACTTGGATTCTCCGAGTGACCCTAAACCAATGTTAACAAAATGGGCGAGCTCTTTATCCCCTTTTCGTGAATACCCTTCTACAATATTGGTTGGAATAGAAAGTCCGCTCCGACGAAGCTGCGAGATAAGGCCAAACATTTCCTCCTTAGGAAAGTGCTTGGTCTGCTTGTAAATGTTGAATGCAAGTTCATCGGCAAGCTTCCATACGTCCAATTTCTTCCAGCGATCCATCTCCATGGCAACCTCCATTTAGTCATTGCCATGCCTCCTTGGAACAACGAAAAATCCCCGCTCTTAAAGTTTTTCAGCATCCCAGCCTTTCAGCGGCGCAGGGCGCTGCGCGCCGCTGGGAAGCGAGGATGCTGGGATGCTCGGACGCTAAAAGCCAGAAAAGCTTCTATGGGTTTTTGGTTAAGCCTCCTGGCATCCAAGCTTTCCAGCTTCCAAGCGGCGCGCCAGCGCCTGCCTCCCAGCTTCCCAGCCTTCCAGCTTCCCAGCAGCGCCGCAGGCGCCTGCCTCCCAGCATCCCAGCGCGCCGGGCTTTTTCCCGGCGCTATTTCAGGAGGCCTTCATCGATCGGGCCGCCGATGGAGCCGGCGGCGGAGCCGATGGTGGGGGCCACCCAGATTTCCACATAGGTGGAAAAGCTCTGGTCGGTGATGTTGATCACGCACCACCGGTTTTCTTTCTGGAACAGCATCATCGACCGCGGCGATTTGAAGGAGCTCATCGGCGTCCAGTTGTCCTTGGCCATGTTGGTTTCGAAAAAGGCGATCAGGGAGTTGACTTCCACGTTTCCCTTCAGGGACAGGACGCCGGCCGAAAGCCCGGGCGTGCGGAAGACAAAGGACGATTCCTTGACCACGTTCAGCTCCCGGGGAATCAGGATGTCTCCGAAGTCGTAGTACAGCGGCTGGCTTTCCCGCTCCCTGGCCGCGGTCGGAGATCCTTCCTCGCCCCTGGTCTGCACCCCCGAGCATCCGGCCGTCAGCGCTATCCCGGCGACCGCCGCCGCAATCAAAATCCTCGCCCAGACAGCC
>CBFCZJ010000463.1:0-2797 GCA_965602445.1 uncultured Desulfobacterales bacterium
GACCAGTTTGATCAAGGGTAAAACTATGCCATTTTGGCCTAGTTTCACATAAGATACGGAGCTCGCAGGGAAAATCATTTTGCAATTTTCTTTTGCGCATCCTCTGCGTCCTCTGCGCCTCTGCGGTGAGGATGCCTTTGCCGGATGCGTCCATGTTCTACCGGGGCCGGCACTTGCTTCGGTAGAGTCCGACCAGGGCAAGCGCCACGGCGTCCGACGCATGAAAGGGGCGAATCGGATCGGTGCGCCCAAGGATGTGCCTCACCGACGCCTCCAACTGCTCCTTGCTGGCCCGGCCGTTTCCGGTCAACACTTGCTTCGCCTCGCGAACAGCCACCTCGACCACCGGGATTCCGGCCCGGCAGGCGCTCAACAGGACCACCCCGCAAACCTTGCCCAGCGTAATCCCCGAGCGCGGATTCTCCGGCAGGGAAAAAGCATCTTCGACAACCACCAGGTCTGGGCTTTCTTCGACGAAAACAGAGGACAGGCGCGTGTATATTCGGTCTAGCCGGTGGGCAACGGCTTGACCGGAGTCTGTGCCGATGCTTCCAAATGCATAGCGTTGGACACAGCCGGCCGAGCCTTCGACGATACCGATGCCGGTGTCGGCCAGCCCTGGATCTATGCCGATAATCTTAGTCATACGACGGATCTGCTGCCGGCACGGCCGCCGGGTATAGTAAAACTCAGGGCCCGGAGGACCCGGCTTTGATATAGGCCCAGAGGGCATGAACCTGTGATCTTGAAAACGTAAATTCGAAATTCGAATAACGAAATCCGAAACAAATTCAAAATCCGAATTTTCAAATGTCCAAAACAAGGCCCAAGGGCAAAAAACCCAAAACCTTCTAAATACCTGCTGTTGTTTGGGTCATTCGAATTTTGGTCATTTGGAATTGTTTCGGATTTCGAATTTCGTGCTTCGTATTTGTTATTCTTCATCCGTTACTGCAGAGCCAGATGCCTCTGGCCTGGTTCTAAGGACGAAAAATTCAAGGCTGCCTTAAAGCGTCTTCAATTTGTCTTCGGCGATGTTGGCCTCGCTGCTTTCCGGAAATTTGCGGACCAGTTCCTTGAGGATGAGGCGGGCATTTGCGGTGTCGCCCAGCTCGATGAAGGCAAATCCTTGTTTGAGCAGCGCGGCCGGCAGTTTGTTTCCTTCCGGGTAGGTCTCAATCACCTTCTGGTACTCGAGAATCGCCTTTTCATACCATTTTTCCCGGTAATACGTTTCTCCAATCCAGAACTGGGCGTTGTCTGCCTTTTCCGAGTCTGGAAATCGCTCGACCAGTTCCTGGAAAGATTCCCGGGCTTCGGCCAGGTTTCCCTCGTCGAAAAACTTTTTGGCGTCAGCATACAACCCGTCCGCGTCCGGCTCAGGGGGGGATTTCGGCGACTGCGGCGGTGTGCCCGCCTGTCGCTGTGAATCGAGGCTGAGATACTGCTCTATTTGACGGATCCGTTGGGCGTTTTCCGCGGCAGCCGAATTGAGTTGATCCAGCCGGCTGTCTATGCGTTCTCCGGCCTGCTTTCCGCCCTCGCTTCGCTGGCGAAGGCGGAATTCAGCCTCTTCGACCCGGCCGGTGAGCTCCTGAAGATCCTCTCTGAGCTGGGCGGTTTCCTGGTTGGATCCGGCCAACTGGCTTCGAAGGGCCTGAATCTGCTCCTGCATCCCGCTTTTGTTTTCGTCCAGCTTCGATTCGAAGCGAGCGTCAGCGTCGGCGATGTTGGCCAGACGGTTTTCCAATTCCTGCTGGCGCTGTTCGAGCCGGAAGATCCGTTCATCGAGAACGACGATGTCTTCTTTCATCGCGCAGCCGGCCACCAGGGTCGACACCAGGCAAAAGATCAATAACCGGATATTCATAGGCAAACCATAAAATCCCTTGGCGGGCTCCGGGACCATAACAGGTCGCCCGCCGGTAGGGTCGGACGTCTAAAAAACCGCCGGCAGGCGGGCCGCTCTCGTCATTGGCCGCCTGCCGGCAGGTTTTTGTCCGTTTTTGTTCGTCGAAAAGGGCATCGCCGGCGCTGAAAAAACGACTCCGGGCAAAGCCGCTTCCAACACCGAGGCTATTCGATCACGAATTCGCAGCGTCGGTTCTTCGCCCATGCCTCTTCGTTGTGGCGGGGATCTAAAGGACGCTCCTCGCCGTAGCTGATGGTGGTCAACCGGCTCGGGCTGATGCCCAGATCGACCAGGAAACTTTTGGCGCTGTTGGCGCGACGATCGCCCAAGGCGAGGTTGTATTCGTCTGTGCCGCGCTCGTCGCAGTGGCCTTCGATGATCGCCCGGGTATTCGGGTTTTCCCGCAGATACTGGGCCTTGCGGCTCAGGGTGTCCTGGGCCGGGGTCAGCAAGGCACTGCTGTCAAACTCGAAGTAGATATTTTCACTCTCGAATTGCTGCCGGGCGAGCATCGCCTGACGCTGGGCCTCTTCCCTGGCCAGCCTCTCGGCTTCCATGGCCCGCTGCTTTTCCATATCCGCCTGCTGCTTGCTGGCCATTTCCTCTTGCTGGGTCTGTTCCTGCTGCACCTGGGTGGCTGTCTCCTCAGGAGCTGTCATGGCCGCCTCGTCGGTTTTCACCGTCTGTTTGGCGCACGACACCGTGAACAGCAGACTGGGCAGGATCAGGAAAAGAGCCAGTGCGATCCACACTTTTTTCTGCATTTCATCCTCCTTTTGAATTTACCGAAATTCGGTTCTTCTTGACACCCTTTTATAAAATCAAGCCCTGCTGATCAAGTACAAACATCCGACTTTTATCAAAATCAGTAGAAATCATGAGATT
>CBFCZJ010000464.1:0-2786 GCA_965602445.1 uncultured Desulfobacterales bacterium
GCCTTTTTTCCCTTTTCGATGGCCGTCCGGCACAGGTCATAGACCTGCTCGGGGGTGCCCGTTTGAATGACAGCCGGTTCGATGTTTCCGTAGATGATGTCCTTTGGAAAATGGCCAGCCGCAGTCTCTATGTCCACCTCGTGGCCGAAGCTCAGCACGCTGGGATGGGGCCAGGGGGATGCTTCTGCCAGCAAAGGCAGGTTCAGGTTCTGTTCGCCGCAGACATGCAGGCCGAACCGGCTGACCCCCAGCGCCTTCAGCCGCTGGTGGTAGGCCTCGTGGTAGGGGATGGCAAACTGTTTCACCGTCCGTGGCGAGACGAGCTGGTTTGATTCACTCGGGCTGCTCATCCATGCAAAGACCCGCTCGGCGCCGAAGGTGTCGACCCAGTAGGTCAGGACATTGACGATGTGCGTAAGCGAAAGCTTCAGCAGCGTTTCGCATAACTCCGGCTTTTTCATGGTCCAGCGAAGAAACCGGTCGATGCCGGCGATGTTGGCGGCCATGGTAAACGGACTGCGGGAAAAAAAGTAGACCGGCAGCCCGGCTTCCGCCTGAAGCTCGGAAAAGCTCATGGCCTGGGGGATCCTGCCGGCCGTCTTCGGGTCCGGAAGCTGGAGTCTATCCACGTCGTCTTCGGTGGTCACAGGATATCGGGTCACCACCAGAGCCCCCTCGAACTCTCCTGCGGGCATGCGCACTTCGCCGCCGAAGTCCCAGGCGCCCAGCACCGTGTGGCCGGCATACTGGGGAATCGGGTCCCAGCCATACTGTTCGGTGGTCCACTGCATGTCGGCAAAGCTTTTGTCCGGATCCTGATAGGCGTCGGCCACCGTGTGGCCGGCGTTTTTCGTGTTGAACCCGGTGCTCATGGCTCCGACCGCGATCCGGTCGGGCTTCTGATAGGCGAACAGGGCGTCCATTCTTTCGGCAGATGTCATTCGGTCTTTTTCGAAATGCATATCCTCTCCATTGATAAAACCACTTCTGCGATTTTATAAACGTTTCGAGTTCTTCGAAGCAGTTCTCCCTCTCGCCGGAGGTGTTGTCAGACCACGTTCTTGTAGAGCCGCTCAGCCTCATGGACGGCGGAAATGGCGTCTTTGGCGTAGCCGTCCGCCCCATATCGCTGGGCGATCTCGGCGTTCAGGGGCGCGCCTCCCACCAAAACGACTACTTCCGGCTTTTCGGCCTTGAGCATCTCGATGACCTTGGGCATGGCCATCATGCTGGTGGTCATCAGTGCCGACAAAGCAACCACGTCGGCCCCGGTTCGCTGAAGCTCCTCGACGAAGCGGCCGAGCTTGACGTCCTTTCCCAGGTCGAAGATGTCCCAGCCGGCCGCCTCGAACATGGTCTTGACCAGGGTTTTCCCGATGTCATGGATGTCTCCTTCCACCACTCCCATGACGATCTTGCCCGCAGCCTGGTGCTCGCCCACCTTTACGTGGGGTCGGAGCACATCGAGACCGGCGTACATCGCATCGGAGCAGAGCAGCAGCTCCGGGACGAAGTATTCCTTTTTTTCGTACAGGTTGCCCACCGTGTCCATGCCGGCGGCCAGACCCTTCATGATCGCATCATAGGGGTCGACGCCGTCCTCCAGGGCCTTGCGGCAGAGCTCGGCGGCCTTTTCCTCATCGAACGCCACCACGGCGTCGTGGATTTGTTTGAGCAGTTCGCTTGAGTTCTCTTTTCCCATGCGTTCTCCTTTTCGGTGAGAAGATATTACGGTTGGTAGGCGATCGATTCGTCTGTAAAATCTCCGGGAAAAACTCTGTTCAAAATCTCTCCCATGTCCCAAACTCGGATTCCCAGGTCCTTTTCGTGCTTCATCAGGTTGATCAGGCAGATGGGGCAGGCCACGAGCACGTCGCGGCACATGCCTGACAGCTCTTTGGCCCGGATGCACGAGATCGAGCGGCTCAGATCCGCGTAGGCATATTCCACCGGACCGCCGCAGCAGGCCGTGTCGGTTTTCGTGTTTTCCGGTTCCAGCACCTCGATGCCGAGCTGGTTTAGGACTGCGCGGGCCGGTTCTATCACCCCCAGGTCCCGGGTCATCACGCAGGAGTCGTGCATGACGATCTTCTCGGGCAGCCCGGCCTTTCGGATTTTCTTCGGGACCGCACCGGCGTCGGCCAGCGTTTCCAGGTAGTGGCGCACATGAAGATTGAAGCCGGCAATGTAGCGGGGGAAGACGTGCCGGAGCATGAAGGTGGTGTGCGGATCGACGGTCAACACGGTCTCGGCGCCTGAGTCTTTCAGGGTCCGGTAGACCGATCGGGCGACACGGGCGGCCGCCTCTTCCATTCCCAAATCGTGCAGCAACACACCGCTGTATGGCTCTTTTTCATGCAGGTAGGACGGATGGATCCCCGCGTCCCCTAATGCGTGGACAATGCCGGCCAGGGCCGATTCGACCCGGTTTCGGATGTCCCTCGCCCGCCGGGCGCGCAGACGAAGGATCGGGTCTGCGGCCACGGCGCCGGCGATTTCCGCCATTTTGGCAAAGGTTTTGATCGCCAAGACCGGAATCAGAGGCTGCGCCATTTCGGCCATTTCGGTGGCCTGGACCACGTAAGGGAGCATTTGGTACATCCGGCCCGTAAACAGCAGGGGAGATCCTTGCCTCGGCAGGTCGAAACTCTGTGCCCACCGCGTCCAGTAGACGGTTTTGAGTCCCAGCGGATCTCCGGTTCGTTCCATATTTCCGGAGATGGTATTCAGCGCCTGGGAAATCAGGATCTTAGAGCTTCGCATGCTTGCCTCCACGGGCCAGCCGG
>CBFCZJ010000465.1:0-2763 GCA_965602445.1 uncultured Desulfobacterales bacterium
GGCATCGACCTTGTTGTCACACAGAGCCTGGGACTGCTCGGCGGATTTGAGCTCGGAGGCCAGTTTGAAGTCGTCCTTGGTCCAGCCCATGGCCTCCATGACCACTTCCATGGTGCCGCGCTGGCCGGAGCCGGGGTTTCCGATGTTGACCCGTTTTCCCTTGAGATCCTTGAAGTCTTTGATGCCCGAATCGGCCCGGGCGACCACGGTAAAGGGCTCCGGATGAACGGAGAACACGGCCCTCAGGTCCTTGTTCGGCCCCTTGTCGGCAAACTTGTCGGTGCCGTTGTATGCGTGGTACTGCCAGTCGGACTGGCAGACGCCCATGTCCAACTCTCCTGCGGCGATGGCGTTCAGGTTGTATACCGAACCGCCGGTGCTTTCCACCGAGCAGCGAATGCCGTGCTCGTCCCGGTTTTTGTTCACCAGGCGGCAGATAGCCCCGCCCGTGGGATAGTACACACCGGTAACCCCGCCGGTGCCGATGGTGACAAACGTCGTCTCCGCCTGGACCTGCGCGGGCATGCCGCCGGCCAGAAGCGCAAATCCAAACAAAATGGCTACCGATAGAACAATTCCTTTTTTCATCTGTACCTCCTTTTGCTTATTGGGAAAACAGTTGGGCTTCATCGGCTAAGACACCGGGAATGTGCTTGTTTGCTGCCACCTCCCTTCAACAGCGGAGCCAAGATTCATGATGAACCGAAGCGCCGCGCAGAGCACATCCATTACTATAATTCAACCCTTCATACCTTTAGCAAATCGATGCCGGCAAGGCAACTCTTTTATCCGGGGGCCGTAAACGCACGGCTGTCGGTTTTCTGCACGAGGCACCATCATTCCAGCCAATAAATGAGGGGCAGGCGGCAGCCCGTCATCGCATTTCCCGTCTTGAGCGGCGCTTGCTCAGACGCATCGAGTTGACATCCGACATGTCATCCTGTAACGTTTCAGTAATTGAAAATGACTTACCGAACACTGAAAGAGGTACGACGATGTGCAAAGAAAATTCCGCACGTGGCCTCTTTTCCCGGGCCGTTCGGCTTTCCCTGCTTTTTTCCATTGTTTTCCTGCTGCCCGCCGCATCCTCTGCCATGGACCTTTTGATCGGTACAGGGGAAGTCGGTTCTTTTTCCCACTTTGCCGGCCGGACTCTTTGCCGCACCATCGCCGGCCATCTGGCCGACATCGACTGCGAGACGGTGCCGGCCCCCGATGATCTGCACAACCTGACCAATCTTCAAATCGGATCGTTAGATCTTGTCCTGGTCGACTCCTACACCCTTCATGACGCCGTCGCCCAGGCCGGGGAGTTCCGGTTCCTGGATTTTCGCTTCGACAACCTCCGTGCAATGGTCAGGCTCTATGAGGTGCCGGCAGCCCTGGTGGTCCGAGACGACGCCGGCATCGTGTCCATAGAGGATCTTACGGGCAGGCGGATCAACATCGGAGCACCGGGATCCTCCGAGAATCGACTGTTTTCCGCCGTCATGAACGCCAAGGGATGGTCCGTGAAGGATTTCAGCCTGGTTGAGCACCTGTCTTCGTCCCAATCGGTCGACTCCATGGCCTTTTGCCACGGTACGATACAGGCGATGCTGCGCATCAGCATCCATCCCGATGCCCAGCTGCTCCAAATGATTCGGCTCTGCGGGGCGCGCCTGATCGACAGCGTCGATCAGGATATCGCACACCTGATTCAAAATCATCCTGCCTATTCTCAGGCCGTGATTGCCCCCGGCACCTATCCGTCCCAGGCGCAGGCCGTCGCCGCCATCGGTACCCGGGTGATGGTTGTCGCCTCCGAAGCGCTCGACGAACAGACGGCCTACCGGATCATCGAAGCGATGGCCGCCGGCCGGCGGCGCATCGAAAGCGCCCACCCGGCACTGGCCCCGTTCGACGCGAAGTCGGCCGTCAGGGACGCTCTCGGAATCCCGCTTCATCCGGGCGTGTCCCGCTATCTCGATGAACGCGGATCTTAGACGTGAGATAGATTTTCATGCATCCACGTCGATTGTCCAATTCGCCCCTGGTGAGCGTCATCCTTCCGGTCTACAACCGCGCCTGGTGCATCGGGCAAGCCGTCGATTCGGTACTTGCGCAGACATACGGCAACCGGGAGCTGATCGTCGTCGACGACGGCTCCACAGACGGCACCGACCGGCTGCTGCATCAATATGGCGGACAGATCTCCGTTATCCGTCAGCCAAACCGCGGGGTGAGCGCGGCCCGAAACCGCGGCGTCCGGGCCGCATGCGGAGACTTGATCGCCTTTCTCGATTCCGACGATCTGTGGCTGCCGGAAAAACTCGCCCGGCAAACGGCTTTTTTTCAGGACCATCCTGAAACGAGAATTTGTCAGACCGAAGAGATCTGGATCCGAAACGGGATCCGGGTCAATCCCCGCGTTCGCCACCAAAAGCCTTCCGGAGACATTTTCGCGCGTTCCCTTGCGCTTTGCCTGGTCAGCCCCTCTGCGGTGATGCTGGAGCGAGGGCTGTTTCAAGAGACCGGGGGGTTCGACGAGTCGCTTCCGGCAGCAGAAGACTACGATATGTGGCTCAGAATCGGGGCACGGCTCCCGGTATTTCTGATTGAAGAACCGCTGGTGGTCAAACGGGGAGGCCACCCCGACCAGCTTTCCAAGACGCCGGGAATCGACCGATACCGGATCCGGGCCCTGGAAAAGCTTCTTGAAGGAGAGAAACTGACGCCTGAACAGCGCCGGGCGGCCGCCGAAGCGCTTCAAAAAAAATGCGC
>CBFCZJ010000466.1:0-2748 GCA_965602445.1 uncultured Desulfobacterales bacterium
ATTGCTGGATAAAATCGACAACCCGGCCGATCTCAAGCAGCTTTCCAGAGAGGAACTGCCGGCGCTGGCCGCAGAAATCCGGGAAACCATCGTTTCGGTGGTTTCGCAAACCGGCGGGCACTTGGCGCCGAGCCTCGGCGCAGTCGAGCTGGCCATCGCCATTCACTACGTGTTCGAGGCGCCCAAAGACCGAATCATCTGGGACGTGGGACACCAGGCATACGCACACAAGCTTCTGACCGGTCGCCGCGGACAGTTTGCCACCCTTCGCCAGCTGGGTGGAATTTCAGGCTTTACCCGAATGAAGGAAAGTCCCTACGACGGATTTTCCACCGGCCACAGCAGCACCTCCATCTCTGCCGGCCTCGGGATGACCTGCGCCCGGCACCTGACCAAGACCGAAGGAAAGGTCATCGCCGTGATCGGAGACGGATCGATGACCGCGGGGCTGGCCTACGAGGGGCTCAACCAGGCCGGGGACCAGAAAAAAGACCTGATCGTCATCCTCAACGACAACGACATGTCCATCGCCCACAATGTGGGAGCGATCTCTTCCTTGCTCAGCCGCACTTTTTCCGCCCGTCGCCTGCAAAATCTGAAAAAGGAATTCGGCGATTTTCTCCGTTCACTTCCCAAAATCGGCGACGACATCTACCAGATTGCCAAACGCTCGGAAGATTCCTTCAAGACGTTCATCACGCCGGGAATGCTTTTCGAGGCCTTCAATTTTGATTATTTCGGCCCCATCAACGGCCACAACCTGGGGCATCTAATCGATATCTTGAACAATATCAAAAAATTCGATGAACCGGTGCTGCTCCATGTCACCACCAAAAAGGGAAAAGGCTATCCCCCGGCCGAGGAAAATCCGGTTCATTTCCACGGCATCGGCTGCTTCGACGCTGAAACGGGCAACTGCATCGATCATCCCAGCAAACACCCGACCTACACTCAAATTTTCGGTCGGACCATGGCAGAACTCGGCCAAGCAAACGAGAAGATCGTGGCCGTCACAGCGGCGATGCCCGAGGGAACCGGCCTGGTGGAATTTTCCGAAAAATTTCCCGATCGCTTTTTCGACGTCGGCATTGCCGAGCAGCACGGAGTGACGTTTGCCGCGGGCATGGCCGTCGAGGGCTTCCGGCCGGTGGTGGCCATCTACTCGACTTTTTTGCAGCGGGCCTACGACCAGATTCTCCACGACGTTTGTATCGAGGCGCTGCCGGTGGTGTTTGCCCTGGACCGGGGCGGCATCGTCGGAGAAGACGGCGCCACCCACAACGGGCTCTTTGATCTGTCCTACCTCAGGAGCCTGCCCAACATGGTCGTCATGGCGCCCCGGGACGAAAACGAGCTCAGAAGGATGCTCTACACGGCCGTCGACCACGATGGTCCCATCGCGGTTCGATATCCGCGGGGAAGCGGAACCGGCTGCCCCTTGGACGAAACGATTCTTCCCATAGAGATCGGCCGGTCCGACGTGTTGAAAACCGGGGAGGATCTGCTGATTCTCGCCGTCGGATATCCGGTGAACGACGCGCTGGAAGCCGCCGGAAATCTTGAAAAGGAAGGGATCAGCGCCGCTGTGGTCGACTGCCGCTTTGTCAAGCCCCTGGACGCGGATCGGATCCTCCCCCTCGCCCGCAAGATCCCCCGCATCCTTACCATCGAAGAAAACATCCTCCAGGGCGGGTTCGGCAGCGCCGTGCTGGAGTGCCTGATGGACGCCGGGCTTTCCGGGGTGGCTGTCAGGCGGATCGGCATTCCGGACGCCTTTGTGGAGCACGGCTCCCAGGCGCTGCTGCGGGCCAAATACGGTCTGGATGCGGCCGGAATTACCACGGAGGCACGTGACTTCGTAAAGCACGAAATCCGAAATCCGAAATCCGAAACAGGTTCGAAATTCAAATGACCCAAAAAAAAAGGCTTCCCCCTGTGCGGGAGGTGTTCTCACTGTCTGGTTTTCGCGGCAGCGATCTTATCATGAAAAAAGAGCGTTTAGATCGGCTGATGGTGGAAAAAGGTCTGGCAGACAGCCGCCGGCGTGCCCAGGCCATGATCATGGCCGGCACCGTCCTGGTCGACCGTGTGCCGGTGGACAAACCCGGCACCCGGCTTGCGGTCGATGCGGTCATCGACGTCAAGGGAGACGAGATCGCCTACGTCAGCCGAGGCGGGCTGAAGCTGGACGCCGCGCTGGACGCGTTTGACATCGATGTCGAGCGGCGGTTCTGCCTGGACGTCGGCGCCTCCACCGGCGGTTTCACCGACTGCCTGCTGCAGCGAGGGGCCTCGCAGGTCTTTGCCGTCGACGTAGGCTACGGGCAGATGGCCTGGAAACTGCGCCAAGACCCCCGGGTGACGGTCATCGAGCGTGTAAACATCCGGCATATGCCGGAAGACCGCCTGCCCTGCCCCGTCGATCTGGCCGTCATCGACGTATCATTCATCTCCTTGCGGATTGTCGTGCCGGCCGTGCTGCGCTTTCTTCGGGCCGGCGGCACCATCGCTGCACTGATCAAACCCCAGTTCGAGGTCGGCAAAGGAAACGTGGGCAAAGGCGGCGTGGTTCGGGATCCGGCCCGGCACCAGCAGGTGCTCACGGAACTGGGCGGTTTTTTCTCCAGCCTCGGCCTTGCGTGCAGCGATCCTTTCCCCTCCCCCATTTTGGGTCCCAAGGGGAACCGGGAATTTTTCATTCGGCTGGACCGTTATTCGGCAGCTGCAAGCATCGGGGAATAATCAAAT
>CBFCZJ010000467.1:0-2726 GCA_965602445.1 uncultured Desulfobacterales bacterium
TTTTGAATTTGTTTCGTATTTCGAATTTCGTGCTTCGAACTTTTTCGCTTCTGGCTGAAAGCCAGCGCCGACTGTCTCTATCCTGGTCCTGAGAACCAGGATATCTATCCTGCATTAGAGCGGACAGTCTTCGTCCAAATCCCGGTGGGTGAACCGCCGGCGGCCGTTGGCATACTCTTCCACCACATTTCCCCCGCCGATCAATTTGTACTTGTATATCACCAGCCCTTCGAGTCCGACCGGGCCCCGGGCGTGAATCTTGTTGGTGCTGATCCCCACCTCCGCCCCCAGGCCGTAGCGGTACCCGTCGGAAAACCGGGTCGAACAGTTCCAGAAGACGTTGCCCGAATCGACCTCGTCCAGAAAACGGCGGGCGGTTTCCCGGTTTGCCGTGACAATGGCGTCGGTGTGACCGGACCCCCACGTGTTGATGTGATCGACGGCCTCGGTTATGTCGGCCACGACTTTGACCGACATTTTCAAGTCGAGGTACTCCGTCTGCCACTGGGCATCGCCCGCCGGCTCGGCATCGATCAACGCCCGGGTCTTTTGGCAGCCGAACAGAACCACGCCGCGATCGGCAAGGGCCTCTTTGAGCTGCGGCAGGATCGCAGGGGCGATTTTTTCATGAACCAGCAGGGTCTCTGCTGCATTGCAGACGGCCACGTACTGGGTCTTGGCGTCGACGACGATGCCAAGCGCCATCTGCGGATCCGCCTCGGCATCCACATAGCAATGGCAGATGCCGTCGGCATGGCCGAGCACGGGAATCCGGGAGTGGTCCATGATATACCGGACAAACTCGTTGGATCCCCGGGGAATGATCAGATCCACCCATTGATCCATGCCCAAAAGATCCTCCACGTGGGAACGGGTTTCGAGCAGGTGCATCCATCCATCACTGACCCCCGTCTGCCGGGCGGCCCCGTCGATGATCTGCGCAAGAACGCGGTTGGTTTCTAAGGCCTCGCTGCCGCCTTTGAGCAAAACCGCGTTTCCGCTCTTCAGGCAGAGGCCTGAAATCTGAACCAGGGCATCCGGCCGGGATTCGAAAATCACCCCGATCACCCCGATCGGGCAGCTGACCTTGTAAAGCGTCAGGCCCTCATCCAGCTCCCGGGCCTCCAGCGTCCGGCCGACCGGATCGGGCAGGTCCGCCAGACTCTGCAGGCCTTTACCGGCCTCGGCGATTTTCTGCTCATCGAACCGGAGCCGCTTTAAAAGGGGCTCGGCCAGCTTCTCGCCCCGGCTTCGCGTAAGATCGCTCCTGTTGGCCTCGACAATTTCCCCGCTCCGGTCTTTGAGCGCGAGGGCGATTTGCTCAAGGGCCCGGTTTCTTTCCACGGCGGGAGTCGCTGCCAGCCGGATCGACGCTTTTTTGGCCTCCCGGGCCGCATTTTCGATCTTCATCACGAACACCATCCTTTCGCCTTTTTGATCGGTAATACGATAAAGATAGAATTTTTTCGCCAATCAAAGTCTTCTACACCCAAACTGCCAATTTCTGAAATTTTATCAGGTCCCTTTTCGCGGAACGCGACTTGTAATCAAATCGCGAAGCGATGTGATTACTTGACGATGAGGCGGTATCCCTGTTGTCGCAGCTCCTGCTCGATTTTCGCCACATGCTCCGGACCCCGGGTCTCCATCTCCAGCTCCACCTCCGTGACGTAGATCGGGATGTCCCTCGTATGACGGTCGTGGTAGATGTGAAGCACATTGGCCTTGAGGCGGGCGACGGCGGTAAGCAGGCAGGCCAGGGCGCCTGGAATGTCCTCGAGCTGGACGCGGATGCGCATGATCCGTCCGTTTTTGATCATCCCCTTGGTCAAAATCCGTTCCAGAAGCGGGCTGTCGACATTGCCGCCGCTGATGACCAGCGCCACCCGGCTTCCGGCCCGGATCTTTACGACCCCGTCCAGGAGCGCCGCCAGGGGAACCGCTCCGGATCCCTCGGCGAGAATCTTCTTTCTTTCCAGCAACAGGAGCATGGCGGCGGCGATCGGTTCTTCGCCCACGGTGACGATGTCATCCACGGCTTCTTGCATGATCGAAAAGTTCAGTTCTCCCATCCGCTTGACGCTGATGCCGTCTGCAATGGAGCCTTCCGAGGGCACCTCCACCACCCTGGCTTGGCGGCGGGATTCGAAAGCCGACGGGCATGCCGCAGCCTCCACCCCGATGATTCTCACCTTCGGCCGGCACGCCCGGAGCGCCGATGCAATCCCGGCAATCAGGCCGCCTCCGCCCACCGGGACGACAACGGTGTCCACATCGGGAAAATCCTCGACGATTTCAAGTCCGATCGTCCCCTGGCCGGCAATGATATCCGGATCGTCAAAGGGGTGGATGAATGTTTTCCCCTGCCGGGAAAGCGCCCGCGCCCGCTCCAGGCAATCGGCGATGCTGGTGCCGTGGATTTCCACCTCCCCGCCGTATTGCCGCGTCGCTTCCTGCTTGCTGATGGAGACCCACTCCGGCATCACGATCACCGCCGGGAGTCCTGCCTGCCGGGCGGCCAGGGCCACTCCCTGGGCATGGTTTCCGGCCGAGGCCGCTACCACCCCAGCCGGTCCGAACGACCCGCGCCTGACCGTCATTTTATAGGTGGCGCCGCGAATCTTGAACGAGCCGGTGACCTGAAGGTTTTCAAGCTTCAGCCGGATGTCGGCGGAAAACCGCTCGCTCAAAGAAGAGGACTCGACCAGCGGCGTGTGCAGAATCCG
>CBFCZJ010000468.1:0-2709 GCA_965602445.1 uncultured Desulfobacterales bacterium
GAGCCCTGGGGCGTCTGGGGGGCACACCTCTACGGCACCCAGGATGCAGCGGCAGATTTCAGCAATTGGCACCTCTCGCTCCAGAATTCTGCAAATGACAGCATGTGGGTGGAAGTCTCCGGCGGTAGGAAGACCGGCGAGGATTGGATCCTCGAGGGCAGGGCGGACGGCGCCTGGGTGGAACTGGAAGATGCCATGACCGGCATTTTCGGCGGCCCGGTGAAAGGGACCTTCGATCCCACCAATCTCAAATGGCAGGCCGTGGCCGGCGGGGCCTTCATGAAAACCGAAAAGTTTTTGTCCATGGTGCGGGACAATCCCGGAGCGCTGGACCAGCTCCTGATCCCACGGTTCGAGGTAGGCCGGACCGACCTTGCCGGAAACAACGGAAACTTGAATGTCAATATCAACGACATGATGTTCTTTGCCCACTCCACCGGCGCCTCGCCGACCATTTGGGCTACCGAAAATGTCAGTGGAAGCTACGGCACTATGCCGGGTAGCGGAGATTTCGTTACCATGAGCGGTGCCGGCTTCGATAATAGCGTGACCTTTACCGTGAACAACTTCACAGAAACCGTCACAGGATCGGGAAACTGGGGCGCATTGATCGACGGAGCGGGAACCGTGCCCGGCACGACCCACAACGTGCAGATCGATGGCGGCGCGGCAGGAACCTTCGGCAGCAATAGTTTCATCGGCACCGGCGCCGGAGTGGCGAAACCCGCAGGAGAATAAGAAGATCCAACGTGGCAACCAATTCAGGGGCGCAAGGCATCGGCTTTGCGCCCCTTTTTTATGGGAATGACGGACTGCAAAATACCAGGTTTCATATGAGCCTCGTCGCTGACTATCAGGCGATCAGTTTGATCAATGGTGAAACTTCTGTCGGAGCCTCTGACCCTGTAGTGAACGACCTCCGCGTGCCGTGGCGAAGTTGCGGAGCAACGAAGACAGGTGCCGTTCAGGACGGCACGACACGGAGGTCGTGCCCTACAAGAACCTCGGCTTCGGGTGAAGTTTCCTAAGAGGAAAATCTGCCGGTAATCATAGGGGGTCTGAATTCCGGATCTTCGCTCCGCTCGTCCGGAATGACGGGTGTGTGGATGTTTTGGCGATATTACAAGGATATGGATTCGGGCATTCATAAATGGTCATTTAATGACGTGAAACTTTCCATCCTCATTCCCGTTTTCAACGAAGAAAACACCCTTCAGGCGCTTCTGGCTCGGGTGCTGGACTCGCCTTTTCAAAAAGAAGTCCTGATCGTCGACGACGGCTCCACGGACAGAACCCCCGAGATCCTGGATGCTTTCAGGGGAAGGGGAGACGTCCAGATTTTCCGGCACGACCGCAACCGGGGAAAGGGTGCGGCGGTCCGCACCGCTATCGCCCATGTCACCGGCGATATCGCCGTCATCCAGGATGCCGATCTGGAGTACAACCCGCAAGACTACGAAAAGCTGATCGTACCGATCATCGAGGGAAAGGAAAAGGGGGTCTACGGCACCCGCGTGCCGATGGGAAACCCGCACTCCTACTTTCGGTACTACCTGGGCGGGCGGTTTCTTTCGCTGCTGGCCAACCTGCTCTATGCCCAGCGCATCACCGACGAACCCTGCGGATACAAGGCCTTCGATGCCGGGTTTTTGAAATCGCTTCCCCTGGAGCGAAACGGGTTCGACATCGACCCGGAGCTGACGGCCAAAATCGCCAAAAGGGGAATCAAAATCCGCGAGGTTCCGATCCGGTACACCCCCCGGTCCTTTTCAGAGGGAAAAAAGATCCGGTGGATCGACGGACTGGTGGCAGTCTGGGTGCTGGTCAAATACCGGTTCAGCCCCGCCAAACAGCGGCGGGGCTGAACGATTCAAATAGCGGGGGGACCGCATTTTCTTGAACAACTTTAATAAAGGATAGCATTTAATATACTGCATTAATTGATCAAAAATGAAACTCCTGCTTCGTGTGAACCCTCAGGTGTTCTGCAGCCGATAAAAAATCCCCCCCAGCCCCCCCTATTTCCAAAGGGGGGAGCGCTTCGGGCACTTGTTCGGGTTCCCGAATGGCGAAAGCCCCAAAGTCCCCCTTTGAAAAAGGGGGATTTAGGGGGATTTGATGTGATACCGAATGAAGTTACATACGAGCCCCGCCTCTGGCCGGCCGTGTCGACCAGTTTGATCAAAGACAGAAACTTTTTCCTCGAAGCCGCAGTCTATGTAGTGAACGGCCTCCGTGCCGTTCACTTCGGCACGGCAGGGACGCCGTGCCCTACAAAAGACGTCGCCTTCGAGTGAAGTTTCACATAAGCCCCGCCGCTGACCGGCGGAGCCGGTTAGTTTGATCAATACTGAAACTTCACAGCCCGTCATCCCGGGCCCTGGATCGAGTCCGGGGCAGGCTTTGATGCGGGACTTCGCTTCCGTCTTCGTTAAAGAGCAACTACGCCGGACAGGTCGGCCGGGATGACGAGACGAAAGGCTCCGGCTGGGATGACGAAAAGGGAGCTTGGGCCGGTATGCCCCCTGAAAAGAATAAAATGAAAGCGGAATCTTATAAATCGCCAGCCGATATGGCCTTGTGGCGCAAGGTCTTTCACGCTGAAAGCCCCTGGCTTGTTCTTTTCCCCTTGCTCCTCGGCTTTGCCCTTCGTCTTTTCGCCCTGCAAAGCCTCCGGCAGACCCCCTATTTCGATTTCCTGCTCTGGGA
>CBFCZJ010000469.1:0-2707 GCA_965602445.1 uncultured Desulfobacterales bacterium
GATCATCAGCTGGATGTCGCAGACGTTGGTGTTGGTGGGACCGGTTTTCAGCAGCCGGCCGACCGCTTCGAAAAAAGAATAGGCGTCGTTGTTTTTCAGGTAATCGGCGGGCCGAAGCCCCAGACGCTCTGCATCCCGGAGGATTTTGCTGCAGGCAAAGGCGCCGGCCGCATCGGTGGGACCGTCGTTGCCGTCGGTGGAAGCGGCCAGAAAATACAGGCTTTCGGCGGCGGCCGGGTCCTGCTCGATCTCCGCTAAAAATGCCAGGGCCATTTCCTGGTTTCGGCCCCCCTTTCCCGATCCCTTCAGGGTGACCGTCGTTTCCCCCCCGCCGATCAGGCAAAGGGGCCGTGGCCCGAACAGCCCCTTTCGGCGTGCGTCCTTGCCGATCCCGCAATAGACCTTGGCCACCTCCCGGGCCTCTCCGACGATCTGGGAGGAAAGCACGACCGGGGCAAACCCAAGCGTTTTTGCCGCTTCGGCGGCCGCTTCAAGACTGTGGTAGTTGGTTCCCACCAACAGGTTGTTGACGTTCTCGAAGACAGAATCGTCTTGTTTCGGGGTTTCGGGGATGGCTCCCTTTGCGCCCAGGGAGAAAATCCGCAGAACCGCTTCCGGCAGGTCTGCCTCGATGTCGTATTTTCCCACGATCCGGAGCGCGTCGTCGAAAGTGGTTTCATCCCCGGTGGTGGGGCCCGAAGCGATGGCGTCGAGCCGGTCTCCGACCACGTCCGATAAAATGAGATTGAGCGACGCTGCCGGGTGAATCATCCGGGCCAGCCGCCCGCCCTTGATCTGCGAGAGATGTTTGCGCAGGCAGTTGATTTCGTTGATGGTCGCCCCGCAGCGGAGAAGCACTTCGGTTGCCGCCTGTTTTTGTTCCAGGGTCAGCGTCGCCCGGCGTTGGCCGACGCTGCCGGACCAGGGGAAGGGGATCAGGGCCGAGCCTCCTCCGGAAATGAGGGAGACGACCAGGGTGCCCTCATCGGCCTGCCGGGCAAGGTCTGCAATCTGCCGGGCGGCCTCCATGCCGCTTTGGTCCGGAACCGGATGGCCGGCCTCGATGGTCCGAATGCGGTCGAGGGATTCTGTGTGGCCGTATTTGACCGCGATCAGGCCTTTGTCGATCCGGCTGCCCAGGATCTTTTCCACCGCCTTGGCCATCGGCGCCGTGGCCTTTCCGAAGCCGATCACCACCACCCGGGTAAACCGGGAAAGGTCGTATTCGACGCGGTCTTCGCCGGTGTCCACCGTCAGGGCGTCGCCTTCCAGGTGCAGGCAGTCGCCGATCAGCGCCTCCGGATCGACGCGGGCAACCCCAGCCCGGAAGATCTCTTCCAGCGCTTTGAGGTACGTTTCCATGGAAAAAGCTTTGTCAAAATTTGGTTTTACTCAGGCGGCGAAGCCGCCTTTAATAAATTCGCGACAGCGAATTTATCACCACACCCTGCACAGCAGTCCTTTCAGATAGTGCCCCTCGGGAAAGCTCAGCGCCACGGGATGGTCGGCCGGCTGGTTGAGGCGGCCAAGGATCTGGACCTGGCGGCCGGCATCCTGGGCGGCGCCGGCGACCACTTTCTGGAAGAGCAGCGGGTCCATGGCCCCGGAGCAGGAAAAGGTGAACAGCACCCCGCCGGTGCGGATATTTTTCATGGCGAACAGGTTGATGTCCTTGTAGCCCCGGGCGGCGCGTTCGAGCTGGTTTTTGGTTTCGGCAAACTTTGGCGGGTCTAAGACGACGACGTCGAATTCTTTGCCGGAATCCCGCAGGCTGCGAAGCGTGTTGAACACGTCCCCGCGGATGGTTTCCAGGCGGTCTTCGGCAATGTGATTGAGGCCGGCATTGTATTTGACCAATTCGAGGGCGTCGGACGAGACGTCCACGCAGGTGACCTTGGATGCCCCCGCCACCAGGGCGGAGACGGCAAAACCGCCGGTGTAGCTGAAGCAGTCGAGCACGTCGGCGCTTGCGGCATAGTCTCTTACCCGGGCGCGGTTGTCGCGCTGGTCCAGGTAAAAGCCGGTTTTGTGGCCGTTTCGAACGTCGACGGCGAACCGGCAGGGGCCTTCTTCGATCTCGAGAAGTCCGGGAGGCTCGCTACCCTCGATCGGGCCGGAGACCGGGTGAAGCCCCTCTTTTTGCCGGACGGTCACATCCGAGCGCTCATAGATGCCGGTGGGAGAAAGCTGGCTTTTGAGCTCGGCCACCAGCGGCTCCTGCCAGCGCTCGGCGCCGGCGGTGAGAAACTGGCATACGAGGTAATTGCCGTACTGGTCGACGATGGTGCCGGGAAGGCCGTCTGCTTCTGCATGGATCAAACGGCGGGCGCTCGAACCGATCGGGGGGCGGATCAGATCCCGACCCAGCACGGCCTGCCGGACCCTGCTTCGGAAAAAGGCCGGGTCGATGGCTTCAGAGGGGTCCCAGCTCAGGAGGCGGACGGCAATCTGGGAGCGGGGAGAGAAGGTGCCCCGGGCAAGCCAGCGGCCCTTGGCGTCGATGATCTCCACGACCTCGCCGGGCCTCTTGGCGCCCTCGATTTTCTGGATGGCGCCTTCAAAGATCCAGGGATGGCGTCGGAGTGCCGAGCGGTCTCGGCCGGGTTTCAAAAAGATTTTTGTTGTCATGGTGCGGGGCTTTTATCGGATTGAAGCCAATATGGCAAGGGGCGGTCTTTTCAGTATGCTCAACGTGCAGCACTTGCGA
>CBFCZJ010000470.1:0-2701 GCA_965602445.1 uncultured Desulfobacterales bacterium
CACTCCCACTACTCTCTCATGCGCGGGACCGCTTCGCCCGCCCAGCTCTGCCGCCGGGCCCGGGAGCTGGGCTACCGGCGCCTGGCCCTGACCGACATCGACAACCTCTACGGATTGTGGCCGTTTCTGGCCGCCTGCAAAAGGGAAGAAATTATACCGATCGTGGGCGCCGAAGTCACCGATCCTGCAACACGCCGCAGCGCCGTCTGCCTGGCCAAAACCGCCGGGGGCTACGCGAATCTGTGTCGGCTGCTGAGCGCCCGGCACATGGCGAAGGACTTCGATCTGGAACGCACCCTGCCGCCCCTGGCGGGGGGGCTTGCCGTGCTGACCGCCTGCCCGGAACTTCTCCTGGCCTGGCGCAACGCCGGCGTCGACGTCTCCGGCGCCGCCGCCGGCCGGCCGCTTTCCCCGGGCCACCGGCTCCGGCAGGCCGCCGCCCGCGTAAAGGCGCCCGTCGCCGCGGTACCGGCAAGCTTTTTTCTCGATCCCGAATCGTATTCCATTCACCGGCTGCTGCGGGCCGTTGCCGCCAACACCAGCTTTTCCCGGCTGAATCCGGAGGACTGCGCCGGTGCCGGTGCCTGGCTGGCCGGTCCCGAAGACTATGCCCGCCGGTTTGCCGCCTGCCCGGAGGCCGTCCGGGCCACAGAACAGATCGCAGAAAGAATCGAATTTACCGGCCCGGACTTCGGCCTCGTTCTTCCGCCCTGGACAGGAGGCCAAGACGTGGCCGGAGAACTGCGCCGGCGCGCCTACCAAGGCGCCCGCCGCCGCTACGGCGCCGAGCTTGCAGAGCCGGTGGTCGACCGCCTGGAAGAAGAGCTTTCCATCATCGGACAGATGGGATTTTGCAGCTACTTTCTGATCGTGGCCGAGATCGTCGGTAAAAGCCCCCGCACCTGCGGCCGGGGATCGGGGGCGGCCTCTGCCGTGGCCTACTGCCTTTCGATCACCAATGTCTGCCCCATCAAGCACAACCTGTATTTCGGGCGCTTCTTGAACCCGGGCCGCAAAGACCCCCCCGACATCGACGTCGACTTTGCCTGGGACGAACGCGACGACGTGCAGACCGCGGTGCTGGCCCGCTTTTCCGGCCGGGCGGCCATGGTCTGCAACCACGTGCTGTTTCAGCCGCGCATGGCCATCCGGGAAACGGCCAAGGTCTTCGGCCTCACCGAGGCGGAGATCGGAAGGGTTTCCGGGCGCCTTCCCTCCTTCTGGCACGCCACCTCGGCCGACGGCGAGCTTCTGGCCGAAATCCGCCGCCGGCCCGAGGCACGGGAGACGGCATTTCCCGAACCGTGGCCGCAGGTCCTTGCCGCCGCCCGGACCTTGCTGGGCGCGCCCCGGTACCTGTCGGTCCATGCAGGCGGCGTGGTGATCACCCCCCACCCCATCGAGACCTACGTTCCGATCCAGCGCGCCGCAAAAGGCGTTCCGATTTTGCAGTGGGAAAAAGACGGCACAGAAGAAGCCGGCCTGGTCAAGATCGACCTGCTGGGCAACCGGAGCCTGGGGGTGATCAGAGACGCCCTGGCCGACATCCGCGAAGCCGGCGGCAGGAAAGCCGCGCCGGATGAAGCCCGCTGGGAACCGGAAGACGATTTTGCCACCCAGGAGGCCCTTGCCCAGGGACGGACCATGGGATGCTTTTACATCGAAAGTCCGGCCATGCGGCTGCTGCAGCAAAAAACCAAGGTGGGCGACTTCGACCACCTGGTGATTCACAGCAGCATCATCCGGCCGGCGGCCAACGACTGCATACAAGAGTATATCCGGCGGCTCCACGGCGGGACCTGGGACCCGATCCACCCGCTGCTGGCCGACGTACTCGACGAAACCTTCGGCATCATGGTCTACCAGGAGGACGTCTCGAAGGCGGCAGCCGCCCTGGCCGGCTTTTCTCCGGCCGAAGCCGATGCCCTGCGCAAGGTGCTCTCCAAAAAAGACAAGGACCGGGCCCTGGCCGACTACAAGGAACGCTTCTTTGCGGGAGCCCGGGCCCGGCAGGTGGCCGAAGAAAAGATCGAATCCGTCTGGGAGATGATTTTGAGCTTTTCAGGCTACTCGTTTTGCAAGCCCCACAGCGCCTCCTATGCCCGGGTTTCGTTTCAGGCCGCCTACCTGAAGGTGCATTTTCCGGCCGCCTTCATGGCCGCGGTGATTTCAAACGGCGGCGGGTTTTACTCCACCTTTGCCTACGTTTCCGAAGCCCGGCGCCTGGGGCTGACGATCCTGCCCCCGGATGTGGAAAAAAGCCGGATCCGGTGGCGAAGCGAGGGCCCCGCGGCGATCCGGGTGGGACTTTCTGCGGTCAGGGACCTTTCCGAAGCCGCCGGCAGCCGGATCGTGGCCGAGCAAAACCAAAGGCCCTTTTCCGGCGCCGCCGACTTTTTCGCCCGGGTGCGGCCCGACGAAGCAGAAGCCCGGGCACTGATTCTTTGCGGCGCCCTGGACCGGTTTTCCGGCGACGGGAGCCGGCCCGGGCTCCTGTGGCAGCTTGCCCGGTGGAAGAACACGCGCGGAAAAAAGGGCGGACCGACGGGATTCCTGTTCGCTTCACCCGCTGCCGACCTGCCCCCGCCGCCCCTGCCGGCCGAAGATCTCCTGGCAAGGCTCCGGCGGGAGTTTTCCGTGCTCGGGTTTCTGTGCGGCCGCCACCCGATGGCCCTGTATGCCGATTCATTGGAACAGACGG
>CBFCZJ010000471.1:0-2699 GCA_965602445.1 uncultured Desulfobacterales bacterium
TTTTCAAATGACCAAAACAAGGTCCAAGGGCAAAAAACCGAAAACCTTCTGAATATCTGCTGTTGTTTGGGTCATTCGAATTTTGGTCATTCGGATTTGTTTCGAATTTCGGATTTCGTGCTTCGAATTTTTCATTCTTTATCAGCTATGGCAAACATCTAACGGAGTACTTTGATGTTCCACACCGCAGCCAACACGCCTTTTAAAGAGATTCGGCCGCGAATCGAGCGGCTCCAGACCGCCATGGGCGAAAGCGGCATAGACGGCGCCCTGATCTTTCAGAAGACGGATCTGTACTACTTTGCCGGCACCATCCAGCAGGCAAACCTCTATGTTCCGGCCGAGGGCGATCCGGTACTGATGGCCCGGAAAAACTCCGATCGCGCCCGCGCGGAATCTCCGCTGAAAAGACAGGCCGCGGTGGACACCCTGAAGCAGATGACCGAAGTTCTGGCCCGTCACGGGATTGCCCCGCCCCGACGCCTCGGTCTGGAGCTCGACGTGATCCCAGCGCGACTTTATTTGTCTCTGGGAGAGATTTTTCCCGATGCCCGGCAACTCGATATTTCCCATGCCATCCGAAAGATCCGGTCGGTAAAATCCGAAGCCGAAATCGCCCTGATCCGCGAAGCGGCCCGGGCTGCAGACCAGGTTGCCGCATTTGCAGCCGGCGCCCTTCGGGAGGGCATTGCCGAAATCGAGCTGGCCGGAATCGTCGAGGCCGAAGCCCGGCGCCTCGGCCACCAGGGAGTTGTCCGGATGCGCCTGTGGGGCCAGGAGATGTTCTATGGCCACCTCATGGCCGGGGCCAGGGCGGCCGTCCCCAGCTATCTGGCCTCGCCGACCGGAGGCGCGTCCCTGAGCCCGGCCGTGGCGCAAGGGGCCAGTCTTCACCCTATCCGACCTCGCGAACCGGTCCTCTTCGATTATGTGTTTGCCAAAAACGGCTACCTGGCAGACCATACCCGGATTCTCGCCATCGGCGGACTCGATGACGATTTGCTGGCCGCTCACCGGGCCGCGCTGGAGATCCAGGAATCCTTGAAGCAGGAGATCCGCCCCGGCGTTGCCGCCGGACATATCTATGAGCTGTCCTTGTCGCTGGCCGCAGACCGAGGATACACCGATCATTTCATGGGCGCCGATGATCGGCGGATTCGCTTCGTCGGGCACGGGATCGGCCTGGAACTCGATGAATATCCTTTTCTGGCCCAGGGCCAGGAAGTTCTTCTTCAGGCCGGCATGGTGATCGCTCTGGAACCGAAAATGGTGTTTCCCGGCCGGGGCGTCGTCGGAATCGAGAACACCCACCTGGTGACCGAAACCGGTGTAGAGCAGCTTACCCGGTTCGACGAAGAGGTCATCATCGTCTGAAGCCTTCGCAAAAGCGCCCCCGCCTTGACACCCGATCGGCGCTCTTCTATGATGCTGCACGCCTCCAACCAGAGACACAACCACTTTGCCGTTATCGGAATCGATTCCATGCTGAGCGAAAAAGAAAAACTCGACACGCTGGTCCGTCTGGGAGTCGAGCTCAACGAAGTCAGCGACCTGGATATCCTCCTTGAACGGGTGCTGACCAAAGCCCGGCAGGTGGTCAATGCCGACGCCGGCTCGATCTACATCCGGGAAGGCGAACGGCTTCATTTTGCCTATACCCAGAACGACACGCTTCAAAAACAGCTTCCCAACGGAGAGAAGCTGATCTACTCGACCTTTTCCATTCCGATCGATGAAAAGAGTATGGCCGGCTATGTGGCCACCACCGGCGCCACCCTGAACATCGAAGACGTCTACCGGATCGATCCGACCCAGCCGTTCGGCTTCGGCCGCATATACGACAAAGCCTCCGGCTACAAAACCGGCTCGGCTCTGACGATCCCGCTAAAGAACACCAACGGCAACATCCTCGGCATACTGCAGATCATCAACGCCCAGGACGGCATCGGACGCGTCATCCCCTTTTCCGACGACGACGATAAAATGATGCATCATTTTGCCGCAGTGGCGTCCGTGGCCCTGGAAAGAGCCCAGATGACCCGGCAGATGATCCTTCGGATGATCCGGATGGCAGAGCTTCGCGATCCCAAGGAAACCGGGGCCCATGTCAACCGGGTGGCCGGCTATGCCTTGGAGATTTTTGAGCAATGGGCGCGGCGCCATGAACTGGCCAAACCAAAGATAGAACGAGACAGGGACATGCTTCGAATGGCGGCCATGATGCACGATGTCGGCAAGGTGGCCATCTCGGACATGATCCTGAAAAAACCGGAACGGCTGGCAGAAGACGAATTCGAAATCATGAAGCAGCATACGGTCTTGGGCGCTCGCCTCTTTCTCGACCGCCAGTCGGATTTTGACACCGCCGCCGGCCAGGTCGCCCTGAATCACCACGAACGGTGGAACGGCAGCGGCTATCCCGGCCACATCGACGTGGCCACCGGTCGACCGCACAAGGAAAATGCACTTCCGGACGGTTCTGCAAAGGGAAAGGTCGGCGAGGAAATTCCCTTGTTCGGGCGTATCGTCTGTCTGGCCGATGTTTACGACGCACTGTCTTCGGCCCGGAGCTACAAGGAGGCCTGGGACGAGGGACGGGTGTTGGAAGCGATCTCAGAAGGGGCCGGATCCCAGTTCGACCCGGAGCTGGTGGAGATTTTTCTGTCCCGAATGGACGTGATCCGCTCCATCCAGAACCG
>CBFCZJ010000472.1:0-2678 GCA_965602445.1 uncultured Desulfobacterales bacterium
ATAGTCCAGTTGGGCTTCACGAGCTCAGCCCAACCTACGAGTTCTCGCCCATTTCGCTCCTCTTAAGATGAAAACCGCACGTTGCTCTATCACGTAGGTTGGGCTGAACTTGTGAAGCCCAACATTATTGCCGATGCCTGCCAAAACCACACGAACAGACCTTTTTTATTATATATAGGGATTGTCAAACAGCCGATCTATCACCGTGAGTTCGCGGGGCGCCAATGCTTATCCATCTCTCGGAACGAAAATATGGCCATCCCTATTTTCCCTCGAACAGTTCCCCGGCGTGGTAAGAGGAGCGCACCAGCGGGCCGCTGGCGACCTGCGAAAAGCCCATTTCCAGAGCGGCTGTCTTCCAGGCGTCGAATTCTTCCGGGGCCACGTAGCGCGCCACCGGCAAATGGGCCCTGCTGGGCTGCAGGTACTGACCCAGGGTGAGCATGCGGCAGCCGGCCTGTCTCAGATCCGCCAGGGTTTCGCGGATTTCTTCTTCGGTTTCGCCCAGGCCGAGCATCATCCCCGACTTGGCGGGAATCTGCGGGGCCATGTCTCCGACCCGGCCGATGAGCTGAAGGGACCGGCGGTAGTCGGCCTCGGGCCGGACCTTGGGATAGAGCCGGGACACGGTTTCGATGTTGTGGTTGAGCACGTCGGGTCCGGCGTCGAGCACCGTTTTCAGGGCCGCCCGGTCCCCGGCAAAGTCTGGAATCAGCACCTCCACCCGGACCCCGGGGATCTTTTCTTTGACCCGGGAGATGGTTTCGGCAAAATGGCCGGCGCCGCCGTCTGTTAAGTCGTCACGGGTCACCGATGTCACCACCACGTAGGACAGCCCCATGGCCGCGGCGGCCTCGGCCACGTTCGAAGGTTCTTTGGGGTCGGGCGGTCCCTCCGGGCCGTGGGCCACGGCGCAAAAGGTGCAGTTGCGGGTGCAGTGCGCGCCCAGAATCAGAAAGGTCGCCGTGCCGCAGGAGAAGCACTCCCAGATGTTCGGGCACTGGGCCTCCTGGCAGACCGTGTGAAGTTTTCCCTCCCGGACCATCGACCGGATCTTTTCGTATTCCGGCCCCGACGGCAGCCGACGCCGGATCCAGTGGGGCTTTGCGGTTCGCTTCGTTTTAAGAGTAGATGTCGTCATCTCATGATTTTCCTATCGGATCAGGTTGATTGGGAAGGAAACTTTCCTTGTTTTCATGAATTGTGACGCAGTCTTCGCGTCGACTAATTGACCAGTCAACCACTCAACCACTTGACCACTCGACCACTCAACCATTCGACCACTTGACCAATCAACCTACCCTCATCGGCCATCAGCGAATCTCTTCCTTGACCTTTTCCCGGGCTTCGCGCCGCTCCAGGGCATTTTTGTAGATCACGTAGTACTTGTTGATGTTGCTCACGTACTGGACGGTCTCCTGGCCCACGATGCGCAGCACGGCCAGCTCCACGTTGCGGAACCAGCGGTCCGGATCCAGGTCCATGGCCGCTGTTCTCTTTCGGGCCTGCCGGATCCGGGCCGGACCCGCGTTGTAGGCGGCCAGGGAAAACCGGACCCGGTCCCTTTCGCGGATGCCTTCCTCGCTGAAATACCGGTCCCGGATAAAATCGAGGTACTTGACCCCGGCATGGATGTTGTTTTCCACGCCGTGGACGCCTTGAATCCCGACCTTGGGATCGGCCGCGGTCGAGGGGCGGATCTGCATGAGCCCCACCGCCCCTTTATGGCTTATTTTCTTTGGGTTCAGCCCGGACTCCTGGAAGGCCATGGCCAGAATCAGCCGCCAGTCGAACCCGTACCGGTCGGCATATTTGATGAAAAGCGGCCGGTACTGGTCGATCTTCTTTCCGGCGTCTCCTTTCAGCGGATTTTTGATCCATTCGTTTTTTTCGTAGTACCGTGCAAAGAAGATGTTTCCCAGCAGCGTCCCCTGGCGGTGCTCCTTCAGGAATCGGTTCAGGCTCTCTTTCAGTTTCGGGGCGTCCTTTCGAACCGCCCAGGCGATCTGCCCCCCGCGCCGGAACTTGATCTCTTCGTGGACCCGGATGTCGTGAAGCACTTCTGCCCAGATTTCTGCGATGTGGCTGTCGCACACGGTCCGCTCGATGGCGCCGGTGTTGACCAGCTCCAGAATGTCCTCGGTTTCCAGGTTTTCGTCGGCCGGGATAATTGCCATCGTCCGCAGGTTGGCATTGTCCAGCCGCCGGTTGAGCTGCAGCAGGCTCTCGTAATAGCTGCTGCTTTTGCGAACGAAGACCCGTTTGCCCGACAACTCTTTTAAGCTGCCCGGCGCCGGAACGCTCTTGTGGGTCACCAGCAGTTCGTCGATGCCGGTCAGGTAGGGGCGGGTAAAGTCGACGAGCTTTTTCCGCTTTTCGGTGATCGTCAGGCCGGCGGCGGCGATGTCGCCCAACCCCGCGACCAGGTCGGGAAACAGCCGGTCCCGGGAGTCCGGAATAAACTCCAGGGTGATGTTCAGCTCCCGGCGCTTACTGCCCTGATTGAGAAACTTTTCGTATTCCCTCAAAAGGGAGTATTCGAACCCGTGGGCCTTTCCCCCGGCCAGAAAGAAATTCGTCCGGTTCATGGTGGTCAGCACACGGATATACCTTCGCTCCATCAGGCCGGGGAGATCTTCGGTATAGGCGTCTGACAGATGCGCGTCCAGGGGATGGTG
>CBFCZJ010000473.1:0-2677 GCA_965602445.1 uncultured Desulfobacterales bacterium
ATCGGCGGACCTGAACCGTTCGGGCAGCCGGCTGTCGCCGCTAAGGATGGTAAACAACAGACTTTGAGAGTCGAAGTGATGGCTTTGCAGCAGGCGAAGCTCTGTGAGGCAATCGGCTGATACCTGTTGGGCCTCGTCGATGAGCAGCACAGGCCGCATCAGAGTGGATTGGCAGTGCGATTGCCAGCGGGATCTTAGGGCCTTAAAGCCGCCGTAGCGGTTTGCCGGCGATAATCCTACATTGAACAGTTCTCCCAGCTCCCTGTAAAAGTCCCCCAGCGCGCTCTGGGGCCGCTGCATGACCCCGACAGTTAAATCAGGGATCTGTTCAAGCTGGTATGCGATCTGTTGAAGGGTTTTGCTTTTTCCCAGTCCTGGATCGCCGGTGATCAGGGCGAAGCCGCCCCCTGCGGCCATGGACTGGACCCGCTGGACAAACTGTTCGGTGCCGGGGATGGTAAACAGGGCTTCAGGGGGAAGATCGGGTAAAAACGGATTGTATTTGAGCCCGTAAAGGCTTCGGATATCGGTATCATTCATCTAAGAGTTCCTCCTTGGGTAAATAAGCCGGCGGAAGGCCAGTGGCCGCGTAGTCTGCGAGCCATTTTCGCAAAAGCGCCGGTATGGGGTTATCCGATAAGGGGCCAGCGGGTGCATCCGTGTGTATCGCTCTGCGCCGGCCGGAGGCGTTTTTGGCTTTGTCCTGAGGCAGCAGCCGCGCAAGGGGAGCGTCGGTGTCGGCATCGACCAGGGTCATGTAACTTCTGTCCCATTCAGCAGCACGCACGATCACGGATCGCAGATAAGCGAAGCGGGCCGGCAGTTCGTAGCGGATGCCGCCGACAACGACGGTGGCGTCGCTGCGGCGGGGGGTGCGCCGTATCCTTCGGGTAAAAGCAAGGCGCAAGGTGTCGCTGTCAGGGCATGGCCGGGCGACATCCGGGCCGTTTAGCATCCGCTGCAAGGGGGTTGTTTTGATTTCGCTGTGGCGCCTGCGGTGGTAGTCCTGTTCGACCCAAGCCTGTGCGGTCTGGTTTACAAAGGACAGTTTCAGATCTTTGACGCCGCGGAGAAGCTCCAGCATGCGGCTTTCCAGCAGCCCCCAGAAGGCTTCCTGCTTGCCGTTTTGATAGGGCGAATAAGGAAGTGTTGTTTCATGACAGATGGCAAGCCGCGCAAGCCCCCGGCGGGTTTCTTCAGCCAGCATGGCAGCGCCGTTGTCGGTCATCAGAGCCCGGGGCAGCCCCCGTTTCATAAACGCTTGGGTAAGCCCATGAACCAGGCATTCTGCGGTTTCGGCAAGATAAAACTGCAGGTGACAGCACAGCCGGGAGCGGTCGTCGCAGATGGCAAGGGCAATCGGCCGATACCACCGGCCGGAAGCGTCCAGGAGGCTGATTTTGGCACAATGAAAGTCCAGGTGCCAGAGTCCGTGGACATGTCTGACTTCAAATCCCCGCACCTCGCGGCGCTGGAGTCTTTCAGCGGCCTGCTGCTGCCCGCGGCTTGGCTGCGCCGGCTCATGGCTTCGGAGCCAGCCGTTATCCCGCATGCATCGCAGCACGGTCTTGTAGCTGGGTATCGGTTTCAGATGGGGCTGCTCCTGGGCAAGGGCCACCAGGTTGTCGTAGTGCAGCTGGACGTTCCAGCGCCGGTGGGCCTCGTACTGGGCTTTTAAAGCAGCAAACAGCGGCTCCGACATGGACCAGCGGATCCCGGCATCGGCACGGATCTTTCGGCCCAAAGCGGCGATCGGATCGGGGGCTGCTTTTGCCTTGTAATACCACCGCTCGATGGTCGATTCCCCGATGCACATGCGCCGGTTTTCATCGATGGGATGCTGATAGGTTCTTTCGGCCAACCGGGCGATGGCTTCTTGCAGCTGCCCCTTTCGGGGCGGACAGGACAGCAGTTCACCGATTACTGAAAACCGGAACTGGGCCCAGCGCTGCCACATGGGTATTTGATCTTGGTTCATCGGATCCCCCTCCTTTCGGTTCGCATCCACTGGCCCCCCCCATGGAGGCAAACAGGGGCGAACTCATGGTGTCGGATCCTTTTAGCGGATTTTTTCGCCGCTGACAGCCGCCCATCTTTTGCGTGGACCGCTACCAGACGGCTGCCGCCTCAAAGAGTGTGCCCGTCACGGACCCAGGGCGAGGGTATGCAGGCAGGTCAAAAGGGCTGCTTCGGGTTCAAAGTGGCAAAACCGCTCAAGCATGGCTTTCGGCAATTTATCGGCTGCAATCGGCGGCATGAAATAGCCGGACAGACGGCGGTAACGGCTGCTTTTTACAAAAAGCTTTCTAAAGTAGCCTTGCCACCGGTTTACCGTCGAGCGCCACACCCCGCAAAGGGCCTTTAATCGCTCAAGTGTAACCACCGGCTTTTGCCCCTGGCGAAGGGCGGTAACCAACAGCACCACTGGCGCCCAGTAGACGCGCCTGCCCCAAAACCGCACCGAAGGCGGCAGTACACGGCGACGGCAACCCGGACGGCCGCAGCACAAACTGAAGCGGACTTCGAAAGCCTCTTCAAGGTCAGGGGGGCCACCTCGAGGCTTTCTCTGGTAGTGGCCGATATGCAGAGGGCCCCCGCAGTAGGGCAGCCTTTGGCTTGCACCTGCCGGCAAAGATCAAGATCGATTTTGTACAAAAGGGAAAATAACGATTTGCGG
>CBFCZJ010000474.1:0-2672 GCA_965602445.1 uncultured Desulfobacterales bacterium
GTTGAAGCCATGGTCGAAAATGCCCTGAGCGAGTTTCTGAGCGAAGAAGAGCGCAAAGACATCAAGGAATACATCCAGATCCTCGTCAGCGAAGAGCGGCAGTTTTTCCTTCGAAACGATATCATCTACTACTTCCGCCACTTTTGCGATCTGAACGACAAGGAGCAGTCCTACCGGGAAAATTCCCGATTGTTCCGTTTCCTGAAAAAAGTGCAGGAACTCTTCATCCAGGGGGACCTGATCACCCTGCTGCACCGGTACGACATTGCCCGCTACCGGTACTATCGGCTCCGCGTCGACGCCGAATATATGGAGGAGATCGGCGTCAGGGAATTTCTCGACGCCAAGGACCGGTACGTGCTCGAGCAGTCGGAGAACGCCGGCCACCTGCACCTCGATTTTCTGCCGTTTTACGAATTTTCACCGTCGATCCGGGACGCACGCACCATTGGGCACGGCATCCGCTTTCTCAACCGCTACATGTGCAGCAACATCTTTTCCAACCCGGAAAAGTGGAACAGGAAGCTGTTTGAGTTCATCAAGCTGCACCGCTACAACGGGCGCCAGTTAATGGTCAACGGTCATCAGATCGGTGATTTCAGCTCCTTTTTCCAGACCCTGGAACGGTCGGTCAAATGGCTCCAACGGCGAGACCCGGAAACCTCGTATGCGGAGGTGGAAACCGAGCTTCAGAAAAGAGGGATCGAAGTCGGCTGGGGCAATACCGTCGGCCGGATTCTGGAAACGATGCAGATGCTCATCGATCTGCTCAACGAGCCCACCGACAAGGAGTTCGAGACCTTCATATCCCGGGTCCCGATGCCCCTGATTTCCAAGATCGCCATCATCTCTCCGCACGGCTGGTTCGGCCAGACAAACGTGCTGGGCCGGCCCGACACCGGCGGCCAGGTGATCTATATCCTGGACCAGGTCCGGGCCCTGGAGCGTCACCTGAAAGAAGAGATCCGGCTGACCGGGCTCGAGGTCGATCCGAAGATCATCGTGTTGACCCGGCTCATTCCCGACGCGGAAGGGACCACCTGCGGAGAAAAAAAGGAGAAAATCTTCCAGACCGACAACGGCTGGATTCTCAGAATCCCGTTTCGCGACAAAGACTACAACGTGGTGCGCCAGTGGATTTCCCGCTTCAAGATATGGCCCTATCTGGAAGACTTTGCCGAAGATGCGGCCACTGAGCTGTCCAGCGAATTTTCCGGCCGGCCGGACCTGATCATCGGCAACTATTCGGACGGCAACATGGTGGCCACGCTGCTCTCGGACCGCTTCGACGTCATCCAGTGCACCATCGCCCATGCCTTGGAAAAAACCAAGTATCTGTTCTCGGACATGTACTGGTTCGACAAGGAAGACGACTATCACTTCTCGCTCCAGTTTGCGGCAGATATGCTGTCGATGAACAAGTCGGATTTTATCATCACCAGCACCCACCAGGAAATCATCGGCACCGAAGATACCATGGGCCAATACGAATCGTACCAGCAGTTCACGATGCCCGGCCTTTTCCAGGTGGTCAGCGGGATCAATCTGATGGCCCCCAAGTTCAACGTCATTCCCCCGGGCGTGGAAAAAAGCCTCTACTTTCCCTACCATGAGGAAGACCGCCGATCCGAAAGCCAAAAAAAACACTGGGAGGATCGGCTTTTCCATCTGAAGGCCGACGACATCTTCGGAGAACTCAAGGATACGAAAAAGCCGCCGATCTTCACCATGGCGCGGTTCGACAAGATCAAGAACATCTCCGGCCTGATCGAGGCCTTCGGCCTGAGCGAAACGCTCCAGGAAACATTCAACCTGATCTTTGCCGCCGGCACCATCCACCTGGATGACTCCCAGGATCCCGAAGAGCGGGAGGAGATCGACAAAGCGTATGACCTGATCGATCGATTCGGTCTTTATGGGAATATCCGCTGGCTGCCGAGCATCTCCAAGCTCGAAACCGGAGAGGTCTACCGCATCATTGCCGACCGGCAGGGGGTATTTGTCCAGCCGGCCCTCTTCGAGGCCTTCGGGTTGACAATCCTGGAGGCCATGGCGTCGGGCCTGCCCACCTTCGGGCCGAAGTTCGGCGGCCCCTTGGAAATCATCGAATACGGAATCAGCGGGCTGCTGCTCAACACCAGCAAACCGGAATTCATCGCAGCCAGCCTGGAGGAATATGCCCACCAATTCGGGCAGGATCCCGACTACTGGAAAAACCTGTCTGAAAACGGCATCCGTCGAGTGGACGAGCACTTCAACTGGAACCTGTATAGCCGGCGCCTGATCAATCTGGCAAAGCTGTATGGATTCTGGCGGTACTCGGTTTCGGCAAAGGGAAAAACCACCCTGGACCGATATTGCGACCTGATGCACCACTTCCTGTTCCGGGAGCGGGCAGAAGCCATGAGGGGGGGGCGATGACGACCGCCTGGGTGGAACTGCTCGGCTCCGCCGCCGGCGTGCTGACTACCTTTTCCGCGGCACCCCAGCTGATCACGACCTACCGGAGCCGCGACGTGAAAAGCTTCGACCTGCGTTTTATGCTGATGCTGTTCAGCGGTCTTTTTCTGTGGGGAATCTACGGATTGCTCGTCGGTGCGGTTTCGATCATCGTGTTCAACTTCATCGGCTGCGCCCTGTGGCTCCCCCTGGTCTGGATGAAGATCCGGGAA
>CBFCZJ010000475.1:0-2664 GCA_965602445.1 uncultured Desulfobacterales bacterium
CCCTGGCCTCGCTGGTGATTCACAAGGGGATCAACTACGGGATCGATTTTGCCGGGGGCACCCTGATCCAGGTGCGCTTCTCTGCGCCGATTCGAATCGCGGATGTCAAAGACGGGTTGAAGAACGTGGCGCTGCAGGCCTCTTCGGTGCAGAGCTTTGGTGAAGAAGGAGAACACGAGGTGCTCATCCGCACCGATGCCTCCACGTCCGTGACCAAGGGATTCGCCCCCCGGCTGGCCGAAGCGATGAAAACAGCCACCGGCGCCGAGGCTGAAATCCGACGGGTGGAAATGGTCGGGCCCCAGGTTGGAAAAGACCTTCGTGAAAAAGCCCTGTTTGCGATGTTCTACGCCCTGCTGTTTATCACCATATACATCTCGGGGCGGTTCGAGTTGAAATGGATGCTCAGCGGCGTCATGGCCGCGGCCCTGGCAGGCGCCGTCTACCTGCTGTCGGTTTTCCAGGTCAGCGTGCCGTTTTTAATGCTGGCGGCGCTTCTGGTGGCCGTCGCCCTTTTCTGGTTTCTCGAGTTGAAATACGCCATGGGCGCCATCGTGGCGCTGATCCATGACGTGGCCATCACCGTGGGAATTTTCAGCATCTTCGGCAAGGAATTCACCCTGCCGATCATCGCCGCGTTGTTGACCATCATCGGCTATTCTCTGAACGACACCATCATCGTCTTTGACCGGATTCGGGAAAACCTGAAAAAACATCATCGAAAACCGTTGGGATGGATTCTCAACCGGAGCGTGAACGAAACCTTGAGCCGGACCCTGCTTACCTCCGGCACCACCCTGGTGGTGGTCATCTCCCTGCTCATTTTAGGCGGCGGCATCATCCACGATTTTGCATTTGCCATGACCGTGGGCGTGATCATCGGCACCTACTCATCGGTATACGTGGCCAGCCCGATCCTGCTCGCCTGGCAGGCGAGGAAAAAGTAGCAGGGCTTCTTAGCTGCTGAGCTGATGAGCTGTGAGCTGTTGAGCCGCAGATGACAGACGACAGAGAGGTCGGAGGTCAGATGTCGGAGGTCAGAAAGGGAAAAAGCCTTCCTAAAAGATTTTTGTTTGGAATTCGGCGCTTGTGATTTCTTTGTCCTTTTAACGTCCCGGTTGATCAAATCCCGTTGCAAACGGGACGGCGCGGCAGCCTCCGCCATTCGCTGTCCTCTGTCATCCGTCGTCTGTCATCTTTTTTTCTGACATCCGACCTCCGACATCTGACATCGGGTTCTTTCTTAGCAGCTCAGTGGCTTAAGGGCCAAGCATCTAAACGAGATCTCCATGGACGACAAGCAACGGCTTCTTCCCTGGTTTAGCTTACGGAGCGTGCCGGGAGTGGGCAGTCTTTTGTTCAAGCGCCTCATTGACGCTCTTGGATCGCCGGAGGCCGTTTTGGCTGCCGCGCCAAGGGCGCTGGCGGCGGTCGACGGCATCTCTCAAAAGGTGGCCGACGACATCACCGCCCATCGAATTTTAGCTTCGGCCGAACAGGACCTGGACCGGGCTCTTGCCGCCGGCTACGGCGTGGTGACGATAAACGACGCCGCGTATCCGCCCCTCTTGCGGCAGATTCCCGACCCGCCCGCCTATCTTTACGTCTCCGGGCACCTCGATGCGGCAGCCCCCTGCATCGCCGTAGTCGGATCCCGCCATCCCACCGACTACGGACTGCGGACCACCCACCGGCTGAGCCGGGATCTGGCCATGCAGGGCTTTACCGTGGTCAGCGGGCTGGCCCGGGGCATCGATACCGCCGCCCACGAGGGCGCCCTGGACGGCGGGGGGAAAACCGTGGCCGTTCTCGGCAGCGGGCTGGACCGGATCTATCCGGCAGAAAATCGGCGGCTTGCCGGACGCATCGCCGCCTCCGGTGCGGTGGTCTCCGAATTCCCGCCGGAGGCCGGCCCGGATGGGCATCATTTTCCGATCCGAAACCGGATCATCAGCGGGATGTGTTTGGGCACGATGATCGCAGAAGCCACCCTTCGAAGCGGATCGCTGATCACCGCCCGGCTGGCGGCCGACCAAGGCCGGGAGGTGTTCGCCGTGCCCGGGAGCATTCACTCCCACAAGAGCACCGGAACCCATACCCTGATCAAGCAGGGAGCAAAGCTGGTGGAGCACGCCGGCGACATCATCGAGGAACTTTCGCCGATGCTTTATGCCGCGGGCCAAGACGACCCTTCAACCCCGGCGCCGGCGGCACCGGTACTCACGGAAAACGAAGCCGGGGTATGTGCGATATTGAGCCCCTACCCCATTCACATCGATGAGCTAGGGCGCCGCCTTTCCATGGATTCTGCCCGCCTTGCGGGATTGCTGCTGAGCCTGGAGCTCAAAGGACAGGTCCGGCAGCTTCCCGGAAAATTTTTTGTCCTTGACGAAGACAGCTCCAAGCCAACTTGACGAACCGGTGAAAGACTGATAGGCAGGGCGCCGCTTGTAGGCTGGGATGCTGGGAGGCTGGGAGGCTAAAATACAGAGGTCAGAGGTCAGAGGTCAGAAAAAAGACAGATGTCGGATGTCAGAGGTCAGAGGTCAGAAAATAAGGGCCAGAGGTCAGAGGTCAGAAAAAAGACAGATGTCGGATGTCAGAGGTCGGAGGTCAGAAAAAAGACAGATGTCGGATGTCAGAGGTCGGAGGTCAGAAAAAAGA
>CBFCZJ010000476.1:0-2663 GCA_965602445.1 uncultured Desulfobacterales bacterium
CAACGCGGCCTATATGGCTCAGACAGTTGCCCGGCATCCGAGCCGACACCCATTGGCCGCCGGCTGGGTGCAACTGGAGTTTGATAGACAACCGGGCAATCGTTTTTCAAAAACGAGGAAAAACTTTTAGAGCGCTTGGACCAAGCAATTTTGGATGTGATTGACAACCCCGTCAGCACCCAGAGGACTGCTGCAATCGGACCGTTATTCTGACAAGCGCTCTAACATGAGACCCGAATTCCCGCAGGGGAAGAATAGGGGAGAGTGAAATGGTTTTTCGCCACGGCCAACGGGTGGAAGTCTACCGCCGATCGGACGATGAAAGCTGGCAGGCGTACATGGACGAGTATATCGGCCTGCACGGGATCATCACCGATCCGGATGCGACCATCAACGATCCGGATGCCCTGGTGGAGGTGAGCCTGGTGGGCAAAGGAACCCACCGCCTCCCCCAGGATTGCCTCCGGGTTCTTGACAAGTGAGCACGCGATGCGGATCGGTGAACTTCTTTCCGGCAAGGCAAGAAAGTTCCTGATTCTGCCCCTGGAGTGCCCGGTGAATGAGGCTGTCGAGCGCATGGCCCAGCAGGGCGTGGAGGCGGCGGTGGTTGCCGATGCCCACCGTCCTGTCGGGATGTTTTCCGGCCCGGATCTGCTAAGGTTTTTGCAGACGAAGACCGCTGAGGCGCTTCAATCGGCAGCCCTGGGGGAGGCGATGAGCGACCAGTTTGCCGTTGCCTCCCCGGAGGAGGAGATCCGGCCGGTTTTGGCAAAGATGCTCGACGGCGGGATCCGCCAGTTGGTGGTGGCCTCGGGGGATAAGGTCCTGGGCCAGCTTCCCCTTTGCGAGATCGTCAAGAAAATGTTCGACATCCTGGACAACGAGGTGCGCCATCTCAACGATTACATCGCCGACCTGCACGAGGCGGGGATGGACTGAAGATAAAATCGCCGGTGCGATTTTATGAGTGTTTCGCGTTCCGCAAACCATGAAAAAAGATGAAATGGCAACTTTATGAGTCAAAAAATAACCATCACCATCGACGGAGCAGATTACCAAGCAGAGCCGGAATCGACGGTGCTCGATGTGGCGCGCGACAACGGGATCGACATTCCCACCCTGTGCTATCATCCCGCGCTGAAGCCTTCCGGATCCTGCCGGTTGTGCGCGGTGGAGGTCGCCGGACGGGCCAGCGGAAAGCCGACGGCCATGCTCTCGTGCATCCTCAAAGTCCGCGACGGCATGGTGGTCCGGACAGGCGGCGAAATCGTCATGAAAGCCCGCACCCGGGCGTTCAAGAACCTGTTGAAGATGGCCCCCCAGGCCCAGCGGATCATCGACATGGCCATGCGCTACGGCGTCGATCCGGGTCCGCCCCCCGACGGGTGCATCCGCTGCCGCCTGTGCATCCGGGTATGCAAGGAAATCGTGGGCATCGGCGCCCTGAAGATGGAAAAACGGGAGGCGCAGAATTTCGTGGCCCCCATCGAAGGGCGGTGCATCGGGTGCGGCACCTGTGCCAACATCTGCCCCACCAAGGTGATCCAGGTAGACGACAAGGATAACGTCCGCACGATTTTGATTCGGGACGAGGTTATCGGCCGCCATCCTCTGGAGCGCTGCGAGGGATGCGGGCGGCTGTATGCCACCCCCAAATTTTTGGACCACGTCCACGACCGCACCGCTGCCCATCACGCGGATGTCAAAGCGCCTCATCACTACTGTCCCACCTGCGCCAAGCTGTTTTCGGACCGGATAAAATCCCTGCAGGACCGTTCCCGGAAATAGCCGCCGCGTGGGGTGCGAAATCGACCATGGCCCGAATCGCTGTCATCGATGATGTTCCGGACGCCGCACGGCTGGTGCGGCGGGTGCTCGAGGAATCCGGCCACGAGGTGCTCGAATTCACCGAAGGGTCCGAAGCCCTGGCTTTTTTCCGAAATCATGGGCCGGACCTGGTGGTTCTGGATCTCCGGCTCAGGCAGATGGACGGCGTCGAGGTGCTGGCCGAGATCCGCAGATGTTCTCCCGGCACCCGGGTGGTGGTCCTGACCGGGTACCCGACCGTAGAATCACGGCAAAAAGCGATCCGCCTGGGCGCCAGCGCTTTTTGCATCAAGCCGATCGACAACGAGGAGCTGGCCGAGACCGTGGCAAACGTGCTCGCCGGCTCTCCACCTTCCTGAACCGTCTCATTTCGCGGAATCATGAACCCCGAAAGTGGAGGACCGAAGTTTTATCGGAGGGCTCTCGCAGATTTTCCATTCAAGCGGCGAAGCCGCTCCTTATAAATGCGTGCAGCCCATTTATTGACAGTTCCCGGATCCGGGTTATTGTTTTTTTTAGGTGTGAAAAATCATCGAAGAACCCTCAAACGCAGCAAAGGAGGATTCACCATGAATACGACTGACGTCGGCAGATTTACCTTTTTTTTCCCCGGAGCCCGGCTCCTGAGCCAGGATGAGGTGGCGTCGCTTCCTTCCGAAAAGAAGCAGGCCGCTGAAGCTGCCAACCAAGAGGGCGTTTGGATCGAAATCGACTGCCCGGAGGGGACCTGCGTTGACGAGAATGGGATGATCCAGATTCCGGCCGAGGAGGCCCAGGCCGGCGGCCAAAAGGGATTTTGGCTCAATTTGTTCTGTCCGGAAGGAAGCTGCAAGATC
>CBFCZJ010000477.1:0-2662 GCA_965602445.1 uncultured Desulfobacterales bacterium
CAGGGCGGTGTTGATGAACTGGTAGCTGATCCGATAGGTCAGGTAGCCGGTGATCAACAGAATGATCACCACCGGTGGGATGAGCCACAAAATCAGCTTGGTCTGAAGGCTGCGGGCCCACAGTCCGTTTTTCAACCCCCTATGTCCTGAAATCTGCCACTTTTTGTCGAAAATCGACACACGTGCTCCTTGTCGGCGGGGTTCATGGTCCAAATCTATGTGGATCGGTTTTTCTATGAGCGACCCGGCGAAAAAAATCAAGAAAAATCGCGCAAAGAATTCTTCACACCCGTTGCAGGAAACAATGCCGGGATGGTTCCGCAACGGCGGTCGACGGCAGTTATCTATTATATTCCTATATCTTAATGACCAATATTCGATTTTTCGATTTGTCGAATCGTGCTGAGAGCGGCCGTGGCACGATACTTGCCAGTATGTCGGTGAATCTTGGTATTCGGATGTCCCCGGAATTTGAAAAAAGCGCCGCGGACGGGGAAGATCATTCAAATGAACCGACAAGAGGAGGCGTCATGAGAAAATGGGGAACCAAAGTTTTTGCTGGTTTGACGGTGCTCTGGCTGGCAGTACCCGGGCTGCTCCATGCAGCAGGGCAGAAGGCCAGCGAACTGGTGGTGGTGGCCGACACCCGGGTCATCGAAAGCGGGGTGCTGAAATACTTCGCCAATCTATACAACACGAACATTTTGCTCTTTGCGATCTGGGCGGTGGTCCTGACAGCGGTCTACGGCGCTTTTCTCGGATGGCTGATGGACAAGATCATGTCCCATACCGGTCTGGATCTGACCAGCCGGAAAATCGTGGAACACTAAGGCCGGGGCGAACCCGTACAGGAGACGAAAAATGGAATTCTTCAACGCGGATTGGCTTTACATGTACATGCCGATCGCCGGTGTGCACATTTTCTGGCCCGGTCTGGTGCTGATCGGCTTTTCCGTCGGCGTGATCGGGGGGTTCTTCGGAATGGGCGGGGCATGGATGGTGACGCCGGGATTGAATATCCTCGGCTTTCCCATGGCCTTTGCCATCGGAACCGACATCGCGCACATCGCGGGAAAATCGATGGTGTCGACCATGCGCCACTCCAAATTCGGCAACGTCGACTACAAATTGGGGTTTGTCATGCTCGCCGGCACCATGGTCGGTATCGAGTGCGGGGCTCAGGTGATCATGTACCTGGAGCGGCTCGGCGTGGTCGGCTCGGTGGTCCGGTGGGTATACGTCGGCTTTCTGGCCCTGATCTGCTGGATGGTTTTTTACGATTACTATAAGGCGGTATCGAAAACAAAAAAAGGAGAGGCGGCGGGCGAGCGCGGCGTGGAAGGGATCACCTGGTACCGGACGCTTCACAAGATCAAGATTCCGCCCATGATCCATTTCAAAACCGCAGGATTTGTCTGCAGCGCCTGGCTGCCGATCATCGTCAGCTACGTCACCGGCGTACTGGCCGGCTTTCTGGGCATCGGCGGCGGCCTGCTTCGGATGCCGGCCCTGGTCTATCTGATCGGTGCGCCGACCCACATCGCCGTGGGCACGGACCTGTTCGAGGTGATGATCTCCGGGCTATACGGCGCGTTTACCTACACTCTGAAGGGGCGGATCGAGCTTGTGGCGGTCTTCGTGATGCTCACCGGGGCGGCCATCGGCGCCCAGATCGGTACCGTGGCCACCAAGTACTCCAAAGGCTACGGCATTCGGGTCGCCTTCGGTATCGCAGTGGCCTGCTGCATGATTTCCATCATCCTGAAGGAGTTCGGTTTCCCGGTGTCGGCGGCGGGGCTGATTCTCGGTACCATCACGGCCATCTGCATCTATATCATGAAGATCATGTTCCACGGCGCGGCCCAGGAGCTTCGGGAAAAAAAGGAGCGCTCCGGCGCGGCCGGTGCGTAATCGGACAGGAGGAAAAGCGATGAACATCAAGACTATGGTCATGGCCACCGCCGCTTTACTGGTGCTCACGGTAGGCGTGCCGGCACTTTATGCAGCCGAAGTCGCCCAGGGAAAATGCCTCGCCTATTCGGAGGAAGGCAAAACGCTCCGGATAGAGGAGTACGACATCAACATCAGCCAAGAAACTCCGTACGGAAATCCGACGGGTATTATCAGCGAGTTCGATGTGTCCAAGGCGAAGGTCGGGATTTTCCCGGAGCAGGGAGACGTGCTGCGCATCGCCTATGACATCGTGGAGGATCAAAAGATCGCCAGGAGGGTGATGAACGTCAGCAAGCAGGATTTACGAAGAAAATAGGAAAAAAGCGTCCGCGGCGGAAGGTTTGCCGCGGACGCCAGGGAGAATATCGATGAACGGTCTCAATGCCCGGCAGAAATTTGTTGTGGTTCTAATGGACCTGATGCTGTTGGCCGAACTCTGCCTGAGTGTCTACCTGGGCCAGCAGAACCCGGAAGAAACAACGATGATTTTTTTGAAGACGTTTGTCCCGGCAGTGGTGCTGACGGTTTTTGCCGCAAGGATCGCGATCCGCCACATGGGGGATTCGGACGCGGATCCCGGCGCCGAACCGGCCGCCGGCCGGCAGTGATCCTGTCTCAGCGGCCAATGGCGTGCGACCTTAGCGGAACCGGACCATGACAATGATTCGACGGTACCTCACATTCGCGCTTTTCGGGGTGTTCTTTTTTT
>CBFCZJ010000478.1:0-2660 GCA_965602445.1 uncultured Desulfobacterales bacterium
AGATGGACCGAGGAGTCGACGTGGTGGGGACGTTTCGTGAAAACCGCCGGGACTCCTTTTTCCGCCGCGGTGCCTCCTCGATAGTCAATTTGCTCGTCCGGCAGACGACCGGGGTGATGATGCACGACTACGGCTGCATGCTCAGGGCCTACCGGCGCCCGGTGGTCGAAGCCATGCTTCAGTGCCGGGAGCGCTCCACTTTCATCCCCATTCTGGCCAACAGTTTTGCCGGAAACACGGCAGAAATTGCCGTCAACCACAATTCCCGCGAAAAGGGAAAATCCAGTTACAGTTTTTTTAAGCTTATTTCCCTCCAGTTTGACCTGCTCACCTCCATGTCCACCTTCCCCCTTCGTCTATTGTCGTTCATGGGGGCGGTGATTTCCGCCTGCGGCATCGGTTTCGGCGCCCTGCTCATGGTGCTGCGTTTCGTCTACGGGGCCGGCTGGGCCGCCGAAGGCGTCTTTACCCTGTTTGCCGTGCTCTTTGTCTTTATCGGGGCCCAGTTTATCGGCCTGGGTCTGCTGGGTGAATATATCGGCCGGATCTATCACGACGTTCGGGGCAGGCCCCGCTACTTTATCCAGGAAATTTGCCGAAAGACTCCCGCGGCGGTTGCGGAGGAACCCCTTTGCCGAATTATGAAACCGGCCCAAGGTCGGAGCGTGGAATTTGAATCCAGGAGAAGCCTATGAAAGCCGTGGTTCTTGCCTACCATGATATCGGATGCGTCGGCATCCGGTCCCTGTTGGATCAGGGCATTGAGATTCTTGCCGTCTTTACCCACGAGGACGATCCGAATGAAGCCATCTGGTTTCAGTCGGTGGCGGAAACGGCGGCGGCCCACGACATTCCGGTCTATGCACCGGAGGACATCAACCATCCGATCTGGGTGGAGAAAATACGGCAAATGGCACCGGACATTCTCTTCTCATTTTATTACCGACGCCTGGTGGGCGTAGAAATTCTGCAAATCCCGCCGGCGGGATGCCTTAACCTGCATGGTTCGCTCCTGCCCTGCTATCGAGGCCGGTGTCCGGTGAACTGGGTGCTGGTCCATGGGGAGCATAAAACCGGTGTGACCCTTCATTACATGACGCCGCGGCCCGATGACGGTGACATCGTCGGACAACAGCGCGTCCTCATCTATGACGATGACACGGCCCTGACCCTGCATCAAAAACTGGCTGCGGCAGCAGGGCAGCTGCTCGGCGAGCTGCTGCCGAAAATTCGGGGAAACAATGCCGTACCTGAAGCCCAGAACGAAGCCGAAGCCAGCTATTTCGGCGGACGCGGACCGCAAGACGGGGAAATTGATTGGGATCAAAGCACCGTTACAGTCCGCAATCTGGTGCGGGCTGTGACCCGTCCCTACCCTGGGGCCTTTTCTTTTCTGGGAAACCGCAAGTGTATTTTCTGGCAGGTATCGGTGGCGGAAAAATCGATGGATGCCGATCCGGGCACCGTGATCGCCACAGATCCTTTGACGATTGCCTGCGGCGACGGGGCAGTGGCGGTGCAGTTCGGTCAGAGCGAAGACGGCGTGTATATCAACGGCAGGCAGCTGGGCAGGGAGCTTCATTTGGCGCCCGGTGCGCGCTTCGGCGGTCAAGATAAGCTGGTGGCCGAACGGCGGCGTAAAAAGCATGTTCTCATCCTCGGAATCAACGGCTTTATCGGCAACCATATCAGCGAGCGGCTGCTTGAAAGCGGACGCTACGAAGTCCACGGCATGGATTTGTGTGGCAACACCATCCAGCGCCTCATGGGTCATCCAAACTTCACTTTCAGGGAGGGGGACATCTCGATCATGCGGGAATGGATCGAGTACCATGTTCGCAAATGCGACATCATCCTGCCGCTGGTGGCCATCGCCACCCCCATCGAATACGTCCGGAACCCGTTGCGGGTGTTCGAGCTCGATTTTGAGGAGAATCTGCGAATTGTCCGGTATTGCGCCAAATACGGAAAACGGCTGATTTTCCCTTCCACATCGGAGGTCTACGGGATGTGCCAGGATACTGAATTTGATGAACGGTGCTCCAATTTTGTGCTCGGCCCGATTCATAAACAGCGCTGGATCTACTCCTGCAGCAAGCAGATGCTGGACCGGGTGATCTGGGCCTACGGCGCCAGCCAGGGCCTGCAGTTTACCCTGTTTCGCCCCTTCAACTGGATCGGGCCGCGGCTCGATTCTATGGAATCGGCCCGGATCGGAAGCTCCCGGGTGATTACTCAGTTCATTCTGAACCTGGTGGAAGGGACCCCGATCCGCCTGGTGGACGGCGGCAGGCAGAAACGGTGCTTTACCGATATCAAGGACGGTGTCGATTGCCTGTTTCGGATCATTGAGAACAAAAACGACTGTTGCAACGGGCGGATTTTCAATATCGGCAACCCGGACAATGAATTCAGCATGCACGAGCTGGCCGATATCCTCCAGGACAAATTCGCCGTCCATCCCCATCGTTCTTTGTTTCCTCCCGACGCCGGGATCCAGTACATCGAGGCGCAGTCGTTTTACGGACCCGGCTACCAGGACGTGCAGCACCGCCGGCCGTCCATCCGCCAGGCGCAAAAACTCCTTGGCTGGGCGCCGAAGGTGCCCTTCGATCAGTCGGTCAGTGAAACCCTGGATTACTTTCTCAACGATGTGGCGG
>CBFCZJ010000479.1:0-2657 GCA_965602445.1 uncultured Desulfobacterales bacterium
GCCGCGGCAAGTACCTTAAAGCAGGACAGCCATGCGGAAGTTTTTCTACATCGCAGGCGGCCTATTGTTCACGATTCTCCTCGTTTTCGGTTTTCTTTCCTACTATTTCATTTTCCGCCCCCTGCCGATCACGGAGGGAACAATCGAACTGGCCGGACTTTCCGCTCCGGTGAAGGTCTTCCGGGACCGGTGGGGAGTTCCCCACCTTTTTGCCGAAACCGAGCACGATCTTCTCTTTGCCCAGGGCTTTGTCCAGGCCCAGGACCGCATGTGGCAGATGGAGGCCAACCGGCGCCTGGCCGCGGGCAGGCTCAGCGAAATGATCGGCGAAGACGCGCTGGACCTGGACCGGTTTCTTCGGACCCTGGGATTTTTACGCGCCGCACAGCGGGAATTTGCCGCCGCCGGCCCCCATTCCCGTGCCCTGCTCGAAGCCTTCTCCGCTGGCGTCAACGCCTACCTGCAGCGGCACCGGGGAAATCTGCCCATAGAGTTCCGGGTGCTGGGGGTGGATCCGGAGCCGTGGCGGCCGGTGGACTCCCTGGCCTGGGGAAAGCTTATGGCCTTCATGGGAGGCAAGAACTGGCAGGAGGAACTGGTCCGGGCCATGCTCGCCAACAAACTCGGCGCGGATCGGGCTGCCGAGCTGTTGAACCGAATCGGATCGGCGGCGCCCTCGGCCGCCATCTCCGGCAGCGCCGTATCCTGGTCCGACCCGGCTCCGGCTGCCCTGGCCTGGGCGCCGGCCGTCGGCGGCGGAAGCAACAACTGGGCGGTGCACGGCGGCAAGACGGCCAGCGGCCTACCTTTGCTGGCCAACGACATGCACCTTCCGCTTCGAGTGCCCTCCATCTGGTATGAAATCCATCTCAACGGCGGCGGCCTTGACGTCATCGGACTGTCCCTTGCCGGGGTTCCGCTGATCGTAGCCGGGCACAATCCCCACGTGGCCTGGGGCATCACTTTTGCCTACATCGACAACCAGGACCTGTACGTGGAGCATCTCGATCCGGCAGACCCTGGCCGGTACCGGTACCGGGAAACGTGGCTTTCCGCCGTATCGATCCAGGAGCCGATCCGGGTCAAGAAAAGAGCGGAGCCGGTTTCCCACCGGGTGTGGGAAACCCGCCATGGGCCGATCCTCAACCTGGCCGGGGAAAAGGTCGCCGGCCGCCGCCAGGCCCTTGCCATTCGATGGACGGCCCATGACCCCGGAAATATGATGGAAAACCTCTACCGCATGAACCGGGCCGGCAGCGCCGGCGAATTTTGCGCCGCTGCCTCCCGATGGACCGAACCGGCGGTCAACTTCGTCTTTGCCGACACCGGCGGTACCGTCGGCTACGCCTTGGGCGCACGGGTGCCGATTCGGGAACACGGCCACGGCAGGGGGCCTTTCGCCGGATGGCGGGGCGAAAACGAATGGAAGGGCACTGTCCCATCCCAGGAGATGCCGCACTTTCAGAATCCCGAAAACGGCTTTGTCGCCACAGCCAACAACCCCATCCGAATCGACGGGTTCGGAACCTATCTATCCGACGATTTTGCCCCGGGATATCGTGCCGCCAGGATCGAGCAGGTCCTGGCAGAAACCGAAAAGGTGTCCGCATCGACCTTCCGCGATCTGCAGGCGGATCTTTTCTGCCCTCCGGCCGGGCCGTTTTTAGACGCGATCAAGGATTTCAAGGCCCGGTCTTCCGCCGCAAAAAGGCTCATGGAGATTCTCCTTTCCTGGGATCGGCGTCTGAGCACAGAAAGCGTCGGCGGCGCCGTCTACACGGTCCTTTTTCACCGGCTGCTGGAAAACACCTTCCGCGACGATCTGGGAGAGTTGACAGAACGGTTTTTCGGCGTCGGGCTCACCCCCATTCAGCCCCTGAACCGGTTTTCCGGACACAGCCGGGTCATTTTGCTCAGTCTCCTGCAGGAGCCCGGATCGCGCTGGTTCGACGACCTCCAAACCCCCGATCGGGAAACCCTCGGCATCGTGCTGGAAAAAAGCCTGAAGGAAACCGCCGCTTTCTTGGAGCAGCGCCTCGGCAAAGATCCGGCATCGTGGCAATGGGGACGCCTGCACCAAGTGGAGATGGCCCATCCCCTGGGAAGGGTCAAGCCCCTGAACCGGATCTTCAACATCGGACCGTTCGCCGGAAGCGGTCATTTTTGCACCGTGGCGCAGTCTTCTGTCATGCCGGGAATGGACTTTTCCCTCAACGGCTGGGCGGTCAGCAACCGGCACATTTTCGATCCGGCAAACTGGGACCGGAGCCTGGCCAGCATCGTCCCGGGACAGTCCGGAGTTTTCGGCAGCCCTCACTATAAAGATCAGGTTCAGATGTGGAAAGAGGTGGAGCACCATCCGCTGTATTTTTCCAGGGAGAAGGTGGAAAAAGAAGCAACACAGGTGCTGGAACTGGTCCCGCCGAGCCAGTGAAAATATGGTGATCAGCTTGATCAAGGATGAAACTATTTTCATATAAATTTTTGATATTTTTACATTTTTCTTGTTCCTTTTCTTTGCTCGCCCAAAGAAAGTAACCAAAAGAAAAGGCGCCCTGCGCCCCGCTTCTCCCTGCGCTTCTCAATCCGGCCGGGGCCCTTTCGAACTCGACATTTTCTCTGCTGCCGCAGAGAAAATTAGGCGCCCTGCGGGCGCA
>CBFCZJ010000480.1:0-2649 GCA_965602445.1 uncultured Desulfobacterales bacterium
GGGCTTTATGCCCGACCGGAAAGAGATCCGAAGAAATAATCGCTCAATTTAGGTTATAGAAAATGGAAAACCCAGGGAGAAACCAGGAATATGTATGAAAGATACAGGATTCACCCCATATTCAGCCGGTCTTTCGTATTTTATCAAGCGCAAGTTTCTATTCTAAAATATTTGCGCCAGACAGCGAATCAGCCCTCCGCTGCAGCAAATTTTTCATTTGCAGTTACCGTCATATTTTCATAGTGTTTCCAACGGCCTTCGTCCGGATATGCAGTTGCCGGTGTATCGGAGTCTCGATCAGGCGCAAATGTATCCGGTTTTCGTTCTACAAGCCGCAATGAGGCTTTTCACTCTGGGATGGCCCTCATGACTCCACCGAAAAACGAGCACCTCGAAATCCGCCCCATTGCCAAGGTGGCGACAAACATCCAGGGTCTGGACGACATGCTCCACGGCGGGCTTCCCGCGGTCCGAATGACCCTGGTGTCCGGCGGTCCGGGAACCGGAAAAACCATTCTCGGCCTCGAATTCGTCTACCGGGCGGCGCTGGCCGGAGAGCCGGGCGTTTTCGTCACCTTCGAAGAAAGCGAAGAAGCCGTCAAGAACAATGCCCAGGCCCTTGGCTGGGATCTGCCGGCGCTGGAGCAGAATCAAAAACTCGTCGTCGTCAACCCCGTACTGCCGCCGGACATGATCAAATCAGGGGATTTCACCATCCAGGGACTGCTGGCCTCCCTTTCGAGGCACATCGAAACGGTGGGCGCAGCGCATGTCGTGATCGACGCCCTGGATGTCCTGTTGAGGGTTTTCGAAGATCCGCGGCGCGAGCAGGAAGAGATCGAGAGGCTCCACCGGTGGCTCCTGGAAAAAGAGCTGACCAGCATTCTGACCCTCAAGGTATCGGAAAACGACGCCAGGATCTATCCCTTTCTCGATTTCATGGCGGACTGCGTTCTGCATACGGACCAGCGGATCACCGAACAGGTTCGCACCCGCCGCATATCGGTGGTCAAGTTCCGGGGTTCCGGGTTCATGGCAAACGAAATCCCGTATGTGATCACCTCCACCGGAATTCGAATCCTTCCGGTATCGGGAATCGTCAAAGCGCCGCATTCCCTGGGGAGACGACTGTCGAGCGGAAATGAAACGCTCGATGAAATCCTGGGAGGCGGGTTTCGAAGCGGAGCGGGAGTTCTTCTAGCCGGTGCTCCGGGAACCGGTAAGACCACGTTGGCATCCACCTTCGCCAGAGACGCCTGTAAAAAAGGACAGCGGGTGCTTTTCGTCAATTACGAGGAAAGCAGCGAGTCGATGATCGACAACATGCGAAGCCCGGGCATCGACCTTGCCCCTTTTCTTGAAGACGGCGTGCTTTCGATCATCGACGCCGTTCCCGAAGCCATGGGCGTCGAAGAACACCTGATTCGGATTCTCGACGCTGCAGCAAAATTCCAACCGGCGCACATGATCGTCGACGCAATTTCGGCATTGAAGCGGATGGGTTCGGAAAGGGCCGGGTTCGATCTTCTTGCAAGGCTGCTGGCTTACTGCAAAAACCACGGCATCACCTTGATGCTGATCAACCAAAACAAGGACAACCGCCCGTATATCAACCTCAGCGGTTTCAATATCTCCTCCCTGATCGATACGATTGTCTCCCTGCAGTTCGACGAAGTTTCGGGCCGCGTCCGGACGCGCCTGTTGGCGGCAAAATCCCGGGGAACGGCGCACTCCCACCGCTACCACGAGTTGATCATCGGAGACCAGGGCATCGAAATCGTGAAAAGCGAGCCGGATGCGGACTTGATGGCTCCGACGATTCCCCCGGAAAAGAGCTGACGCCATGTCCGAAAACAACGCCAAGGGCGGCCCGATGTATCGCCTGATCCTGTTTGTGGCAGGAGACGAACGAAACTCCCGGATCGCCAGGGAAAACCTGGACCGGATCTGCACCGAGGACCTTGACGGCAGCTGTGAAATCCAGATCGTCGATGTGCTGACCGACTTTTCCCTGGCCGCGGCCCATCAAATTCTCCTGACACCGGCCCTGCTAATGGCCGAACCGAAGCCTGAAATCCTGGTGATCGGCAACCTGAACGACCGCCGGAAGGTCCGGACGGCCCTGGGCATCGACCAGCCCCGGAAAATCGCATGAGCGACGAGCAGCGCAGACAAAAACAGCAAGAGCGCCTGCATCAGGCAGAGCAGTTCATCGATGCGTTGCGAAGCGAAGAAGTCGACGCGGTCGTGGGAAAGGAACACGTGCTTTTGCTTCGCCTGCGGGAGCTGGAAGAAGCGCTTCGCCGCAGCGAGGCACGGTACCGCGGGATCGTCGAAACCCAGACCGAGCTCATTTGCTGCCGCAAGCCGGATTCGACGATTTCCTTTGTGAACAACGCCTATTGCCGTTTTTTCGGAAAAACCGCCGAAGAGCTGGTCGGCAAAATGTTCGATCCTCCGATACATGAGGAAGATCTTTCCTTCGTGGAGAGCGCCATGCAGCGGTTGAACAGTGCCAATCCCGCAGTGGTGTTCGAATGCCGCATGAAAACCGGCGTCGACGCCTGTTGGATCCGATGGATCGTACAGACCCTGTTCGATGAAAAGGGAGCGCCGAGCGAAATACAGGCCATCGGCCGGGACATCACC
>CBFCZJ010000481.1:0-2648 GCA_965602445.1 uncultured Desulfobacterales bacterium
CCACTATTTTAGGCATTTTAGGCATTATAGATCATTTTAGGCATTGATTACGATCCCCGCGTATTCCCCTTCAACATACGAGGCGCGGAGTGCGCAACAAATGTGCGGAGACAATTTCAAGATGGAATTGGAACCCAACACAACCGACAACCTGAAAGATACCCAAGGAGGATTCTTTCCATGATCCGCAAATTGCTGCCGCTGACCGCGGCATTGTGTCTGCTTTCTTTTTCCACGGCCTTTGCCGGTGAAGGGCTCGATTCGGGCGACACCGCCTGGATCATCGTCTCCGCGGCCTTGGTGATGATGATGACGCCGGCCGGCCTCGCGCTTTTTTACGGCGGCATGTCCCGCTACAAAAACCTGTTGAACACCTTTGCCATGACCCTGGTGGCCTACTGCCTGACCAGCGTGATCTGGATGGTTTGGGGCTATTCCCTCGCCTTCGGACCGGACAAGGCAGGACTCGTCGGCGGCCTCGATCACCTGTTCATGGCCGGCATCGGAGTCGACACCCTGACCGGATCCATCCCGACAATGGTGTTTGCCATGTTCCAGATGACCTTTGCCTGCATCACGGTGGCCCTGGTCCTCGGTGCGATCGTGGACCGGATGAAGTTTTCCTCCTGGGTCGTTTTTACCGTCTTGTGGGTGACCTTCATCTATTGCCCGGTGGCTCATTGGGCCTGGGGCGGCGGGTGGATGGGGGCCATGGGCGCGCTTGATTTTGCCGGCGGCACCGTGGTGCACATCAACGCCGGCGTGGCCGGCCTTGTGCTGGCCCTGGTGGTGGGAAAACGGATCGGCTACGGAAAAGAGGCCATGTTTCCGTCCAGCATCACCCTGACCGCCCTGGGCGCGGGGCTTCTGTGGTTCGGATGGTTCGGATTCAACGCGGGAAGCGCGCTGGCCGCTGACGGCGTGGCCGCGTCTGCCTTCCTGGTCACCAATACCTCTGCGGCCACCGCAGCCCTGGCCTGGATGTTCGCCGAATGGAAGGTGAACAACAAGCCGACGGTGCTGGGATTGGCATCGGGCGTGGTCGCAGGACTCGTGGCCATCACGCCGGCGGCGGGCTTTGTCAACATGCCGGCATCCTTGGCCATCGGACTGGTGGCCGGCCTGCTGGGCTTTTACAGCGTTGCCGTGCTCAAACAAAAGCTCGGCTATGACGACTCTCTGGATGCCTTCGGCGTTCATGGCATGTGCGGCATCTGGGGCGCCCTTGCCACGGGAATCTTTGCCAACCCAGCGATTACCGAAGGGGCCAGCGGACTGCTCTACGGGAACCCCAAACAGCTCTGGATCCAGATTGTTTCCATCGCGGCAACGGCCGCGTTTACGGCCGTCGGTTCGGTCGTGATCATCTATGTGACCAAAGCGATCACCGGCGGTCTGCGGGTTCCCGAAGAAGAGGAGGTGCAGGGGCTGGACAGTGCCGTGCACGGAGAGCGGGGGTTTGAAATCATATAGGGCGCTGCGAGCCTGCGAAAAGACAAATTCAAGGTTCCAGATTCAAAATTCAAAATTGAACCGAGTTGAATTTAAAGTAGGTCATCTATATGGAAGCGGGCCCGTGTGGTCAAACAAGAGACTTCGCCACGGACCGAAGATCCTCGAACCCAGAACGCTTGAACCCGGAACCCGGAACCCAGAACCCAGAACCCTGAACCCGGAACCCGGAACCTACATAAAAAACATACAGATTCTAAAAGAAGCATCAGAAGGACAAAGGAGGCGACATGAAAAAAATCGAAGCGGTCATCAAGCCGTTCAAGCTCGATGACGTGAAGGAGGCGCTCAACGAGATCGGCATCCAGGGGATGACGATCACCGAAGTCAAGGGTTACGGGCGCCAGAAGGGCCACAAGGAGATCTACCGGGGAGCCGAGTACGTGGTCGATTTCATCCCCAAGGTCAAGATCGAGATCGTCGTCGATGCCGAACGCGCCGACCAGGTGGTCGAAGCGATCCTAGAGTCGGCAAAAACCGGAAAGATCGGAGACGGAAAGATCTTCGTGCTGCCGGTGGAAGAAGCGATCCGTGTCCGGACCGGGGAAAAGGGCCGTGACGCGATTTAAAGGCAGGAGACAGAAGACAGAGGGAAGGAGACAGAGGCCAGAGGACAGATGACAGCGCTGCCGCTGACTGGCGGGATTTAAAATTTTGAATTTGGAACCTTGAATCTGGAATCGCTGATCCAGGATCGGAAAGAAAAAAATCTTAGAACAAAACCCGTAACCATCATTGTTTAAAGGAGGAACACATGACCCCGAGACAGGTTTTGGACATGGCAAACGAGAAGGGCGTGAAAATGGTCGACCTTCGCTTCATGGATTTCCCCGGGCTCTGGCAGCACTTTTCGGTTCCGGTCAGCGAGCTGGAAGAGTCGAGCTTCGAAGACGGCTTCGGTTTCGACGGGTCGAGCATCCGGGGCTGGCAGCCGATCAACGCCAGCGACATGCTCGTGGTGCCGGAGGCGGACACGGCCAAGATCGATCCGTTTTTCGAGGTGCCCACGCTGGTATTGATCTGCAACATCCTCGATCCGGTCACCCGGGAGTCCTACAGTCGGGATCCCCGGTACATCGCCAAGAAGGCAGAGGCATACCTGAAGGGCACCGGCATCGGCGACACGGCCTTTATCG
>CBFCZJ010000482.1:0-2635 GCA_965602445.1 uncultured Desulfobacterales bacterium
AAAATCATGCGAACCGCGAAGACGCGAAGGGCGCCAAGGAAAAGCAATTTGCGGTCTCGGGTCGCTGCCGGAGCCAAAGGACGGCTCCAACAGCTCACGATCCCGCAACTGTTTCGCCTTTTGGGGCATCGGCATACCGGAGCCCCTGACTTGGACATCTGCTATGGCATAATATAGTTTGCTGGCTCAGCCCGCTGCAGGCGTGCGATCTTTGATCGAATCGTGAGTCCCGCTTCTTGTCCTGAGCGAGGCGAAGCCGAGTCGAAGGATAGCGGGACGACCCGATTCGATTAAAAAACCTTCGCGTACTTCGCGACTTGGCGGTTCAATCGTTTTTTATAAGTAAAACAAGCGAACGGTCCGATTTGGACTTTCCAAAAGTGGGCGGTGAATATCTCGTGAACAAGCAGGAGAAAGAAAAATGGAAACCACGCCCGAATTTTACACGCGCACCATGGCCAAGGTCTACGCCGACCAGGGCCACTACGGCAAGGCGGCGGAGATCTACCGATACCTGATCGAAAAGGAGCCCCACCGGCACGAACTCAAGGCCGAGCTGGCCGACCTGGAGATGATCCTGGCGCAGGTCGGCACCGGCCCGGCCAGGGACCTGACGCCGCTCTTCCGGCAGTGGTTCGACCTCATGGGCCGCTACAACACCATGCAGCGCTTAAAGCGGCTGCGCCGCAGCTAGGATGCTGGAAAGCTGGGAGGCTGGGAGGCTGGGAAGCTAAAAGACAGATGTCGGATGTCGGAAAGTAATGGCCAGATGTCAGAAGTCAGATGTCAGATGTCAGAAAGCCAGAAAGACAGCAAACCGACAGGCCTGATCTCTGATCTCTGATCTCTGACATCTGATCTCTGATGTCTGTCCCATGCCCCATGCTCTATGCGCCATGCGTTTTCCAACAAAGAAAGGACGCCCATTGAACCATCACCACGTCGAACCTTACGGGGGAAAACTCGTCGAGCTGATCGTCGACGCCGGGCGCGGGGCCGCGCTCAAGGAGTTGTCCCGGGCGTTTCCCCAGATCACCCTCACCATCCGGCAGTTGTCGGATCTCGAGCTGTTGATGAACGGGTCGTTTTCTCCTTTGCGCGGGTTCATGACACGCAAAGACTACGATCCGGTGGTAGACCGGATGCGGCTGGCCGACGGCATCCTGTGGCCGATTCCCATCGCCCTGGACGTGTCCGAGGCCGAGGCCGCCCGCATCGAACCGGGCCAGACCGTGGCCCTCTGCGACGCCGAAGGGTTCATGCCGGCGGTGCTCCACGTGGAAGACGTCTGGTGCTACGACAAAAAAATCGAGGCGGAAAAGGTATACGGCACCACGGATCCGGTCCATCCGGGCGTCGACTTTCTGTTCAATCATAAGGGGACCTACTACGTGGGCGGGACCGTAGAAGGGATTCAGCCGCCGCTTCACTTCGCCTACCGGCGCCACCGGCACAGCCCGGCCGAGGTTCGGGCGCTGTATGCCAAGCTCGGCTGGCGCCGGATCGTCGGGTTCCAGACCCGGCACCCCCTCCATCGGGCCCAGTTCGAGATCACCCTCCGGGCCATGGCAGACGCCAAGGCCAATCTGCTGCTCCACCCGGTGGTGCGCCGCGTCAAGCCCAACGACATCGACACCTACACCCGGGTTCGCTGCTATCTGGAGGCATACCGCCGCTATCCGCCCAACATGATGCTCTTGAGTCTGCTGCCGCTTTCCATGCGCATGGCCGGGCCCCGGGAGGCCCTGCTTCACGCCATTATCCGGAAAAACTACGGCTGCACCCACTTCATCGTGGGCCAGGACCATGCCGGTCCCGGTGCGGACAACGGGGGAAACCCCTTCTACGCGCCGGATGCGGCGGCCAAGGCGGCCGTCGCCCACGCAAAGGAGATCGGCATCGGGATTCTTCCCTTTGCGGAGATGGTTTACGTCAAGGAAGAAGACACCTACATGCCGGTGTCGGAGGTGCCGGAACACTGCACCACCGACGGGCTCTCCCGGGAGGAGTTTCATCGGCGGCTGCGGGCCGGCCGCCGGATTCCGGAGTGGTATTCCTTTCCCGAGGTGGTGGCCGAGCTCAAGACCGGGTACCCGCCCCGACACCGTCAGGGCTTTACCATCTTTTGCACCGGCCTTTCCGGGGCGGGCAAGTCGACCATCGCCAAGGTGCTCTACGCCCGCTTCCAGGAGATCGGCAAGCGGCCCGTCACCCTGCTCGACGGGGACATCGTCCGGCTCAATCTTTCCAGCGAACTGGGCTTTTCCCGGGAGCACCGGGACCTGAACGTGAGGCGCATCGGGTTTGTGGCCAGCGAGATCACCAAGAACCGGGGGATCGCCATCTGTGCGCCCATCGCCCCGTACCGCCAGACCCGGCGCCAGATTCGCAGCGTCATCGAGCAGTACGGCGGATTCGTGGAGGTTCACGTCAACACGCCGCTTGCGGTCTGCGAAGGAAGGGACCGCAAGGGCATGTACGCCAAGGCCCGGGCCGGGATGATCAAGGGGTTTACCGGGGTGGACGACCCTTACGAAAGTCCGGAGCAGGCTGAAGTGAGCATCGACACCACCGACATGACCCCGTCGGAAGCCGCCCAGGAGGTGCTGCTGTTTCTGGAGCGGGAAGGATACAT
>CBFCZJ010000483.1:0-2628 GCA_965602445.1 uncultured Desulfobacterales bacterium
AAGATATGGTCGAAGCCGTCGTGATCATGGGAGGGCTGGGGCTGCTCGTGGGGGCAGGACTGGCCGTGGCCGCAAAGGTCTTCTATGTGTATGTTGATCCGCTGATTCTTCAGATCGACGATGTTCTGCCCGGCGCCAACTGCGGCGGCTGCGGCTATCCGGGCTGCAGCGCCAACGCCGAGGCGATCGTGGCCGGCAAATCCGGCCCCAACTCCTGCGTCGCCGCAGGGGCTGAAGTGGCCGAAGCCATCGCCGCCATACTGGGCGTCTCGGTGGAAGCCAAGGAGCCCGACATCGCCCGGCCGGGCTGCTATTACGGCGTCCAGGATGCGGACCTGAAATATGCTTATGACGGCCTGACCGACTGCAGGGCCGCCGCCCTACTTCACGGCGGGATGAAAGTCTGCACCATCGGCTGCCTCGGGCTGGGCACCTGCGCGCGGGCCTGTCCCTTTGACGCCATTTCCATGGGACCCGACAACCTGCCGGTGGTCGATGCGGTAAAATGCACCGGCTGCGGCACCTGCGAACGGGTGTGCCCCAAACACATCATTACCCTTTCTTCGGTGACCCGCCGGATACTCAGGGAATACACCACCGACGAATGCACCACCCCCTGCCAGCGGGCCTGCCCCGCCGGGATCGACATCCGGGAATACATCCGCCTCATCGGCCGGGGCGAAGAAATCCGGGCGCTTCTGGTGATCAAGGAGCGAAATCCGTTTCCGACGGTCATCGGACGGATTTGCCCGCGCCCCTGCGAGAATGAGTGCCGCCGCCAGCTCGCCGACGAGCCGGTGGCGATCAACTTCCTCAAGCGCTACGCCGCAGACACCGAACGCGAGAGAGGCAAACGGGTCATTCCCTACAAGGCGCCGGCCACCGGCAGGAAAATCGCCGTGGTCGGCGGCGGCGTCGAGGGGCTTTCCACCGCCTTTTTTGCCGCCCGGCTCGGCCACGAGACAACCGTCTACGAGGCCACCGACCGGCTGGGCGGTCTGCTCAGAAGCGCCATCGCCGCAGAGCGGCTTCCCGCCGACACGCTGGAATGGGACATCGACGGGATCCTGGCCATGGGGGTAAAGGCTGAAACCGGCAAAGCCCTGGGACGGGACATGACTGTCAGCGATCTGCTGGCCCAGGGAGCCGATGCGGTTTTCCTGGCCGGCGGCGGATGGGACAGCCGGCTGGCCAGGGGAGGACGGCAGGAACAGCCCGCACCCGGGGTGGGCCTGCTGATCGACTTCATAAAGGCGGCCGAAAAACAGGAAAACGGACCGGCGGTCGGAGCCGTCGCGGTCATCGCCGGCGGCGGGAAGCTGGCTGCGGAGGCCGCTCGAAAATGCCGCCGACAGGGAGCGGAAAAAGTGATCGTTGCCCTGCGCGAATTCGATGCCGACGCCGGCACAGAAGACATCGACCCCCGGGCCCTGGTCCAGGAGGGGATCGAAGTCCGGTACAGAACCGGCATCGGCCGGCTGGCCGGCCGCGATGGCAGCCTCCAGGAATTGGAACTGGTCGACCTGGAGTCCAACGCCCGGCAGCGCGTTGCCGCAGAAACGCTCCTGCTGGCCGCCGGCCGGTTCCCGGAGCTGATTTTTATGCGCACCGAAGCAATCGACGCCGTCGAAGGCGCAACCCCTGAAGAGGCGACGCCTCCGGAAACCGAGAAGGTCGAAGCCGACAGCGGACCGGTTTCCTGGACCGCCCTGGCGCCTTACAAAAAACCGGCGGACAAAGACGAGCAGGGGCTGCTTGCCCCCGGGGACGTCATGACCGACTACAGCGCGGCCATCCGCGCCATTGCCGCCGGAAGACGCGGCGCGGCCTCCGTCCATCAGCTGCTTTACGGCATTTCTCTTTCCTACCCGGAGCGGGTTCTCACCGAAGAGAGCCACATTCAAAACGTCGACCAGGTCGAGCGGGTCGCTTCCGCACCCCGGCAGATCATGCCGACCTGCAGTCCGCGGGAGGCCGGCTGCCGGGAGATCGAAAAGGGATACACCCTACAGATGGCCCGGGAAGAGGCCGAGCGCTGCCTCCAGTGCGGCCTGATCTGCTACGAACACACCGAACAAAAAGCGCCGGAAAAAGAAAGGGAGGTCGCCTGATCCATTGGCCACCGAACGAGGCATCGTCACCCGGGTGACACCGACGGCCGCGTGGGTAAAAACGGTTCGTTCCGAGGCCTGCGCCCACTGCGAGGCAAGGGGACACTGCAACGCGGTCGGAGACGGCGAGGAGGTGGAGGTCGAGACCCTCAATCCTGCTGGCGCCGGCATCGGGGACCGCGTGGTGGTCACTTTCGAGACCGGCTCTTTTCTAAAGGCCAACTTTCTTCTCTACGTGCTTCCCATCCTGATGATGATCGCAGGCGCCCTGGTCGGCCAGCGATTTGCCCCGGCGGCGGGGGTCGACGAATCGGCGGCCGCGGTCATCGGCAGTTTACTGCTCTTTTTGCCCACCATGGTGTTTGTCCGCTACCGGGCCAACCGCCTCGCCCAAAACGATGCCTACCGCCCCAAGATCACCCGCGTCCTTAGAAGATCATAGAAGCCATCTTAAAAAATCCCCTCGTATGAAACTTCGGTCGAAGCCGCGGTTTTTGTAGGGCACGACCTCCGCGTC
>CBFCZJ010000484.1:0-2627 GCA_965602445.1 uncultured Desulfobacterales bacterium
GGTACAGCCCGCTTATAGTGCGCCCGTGAGGGCGTCGGCAACCGTCTACGCTCTGCGAGCTTCGCCGGGCCAAGAGGCCATGCAACAAGCGCCTCGCGGCGCCACTACAAACAGGGCTGCGGCTTCGATGAAAAAGTTTCTATCTTTGATCAATCTGGTCGGCCCGGCGGCGCCGGCGTCTATTCCTTCGCGTCTTGGACCATCACCAGCCTGAAGCCGAGCCCCGGTCCATGGTCTTCGGTCCGAAAAGAAAACCGCCGGGCGCATCGGGCGCTCCAGGCGTCGAGATTCCAGCTTCCGCCGCGAATGACCCGGAGGCCGTCGGTATCGGGAATCACCGGGTCGGTTTCCGTGTGGATCTCATAGGCATCTTCCACGAACCCGTCCCGGCACCATTCCCACACATTTCCGCTCATATCATACAACCCCAGGCCATTGGGCTTTCGTCCGCCCACCGGCCGGGGCCTGAGCCCGCTGTTCTCCCCGTACCAGGCCAGGGCGTCTATGCTGTCCCCGCCGGCATATAATTCTTCCCTGCCGCCGCTTCGGGCGGCGTACTCCCACTGGGCTTCGGTGGGGAGCAGAAATTGACTTCCTTTAACAGGCGCTGAAAGCGCTTCGATGAATGCATGGACGTCGTCCAAGACCACGTTTTCCACCGGGTTGCTGCCGCTTTGAAAGCCTGAAGGATTGTCTTTCATGAGTCGCTGCCACTGCTCTTGGGTGGCCGGGGTCCTGCCCAGAAAAAAGCCGCTCATCCGAACCCGATGAACCGGCTGCTCGTTTTCGATCCCCTCGCCGAAGGTGTCTCCCATGAGAAACTCCCCGGCTGGAACGTAGACAAATTCCATGCCGGTGACCGGTTCGATCACGATCGCACCCGGCTCCGGCGCTTGGGGGCTTTCGGCGCCTCTTGCCGCGCAGTCTTCACAGCGGTCGTCCGCTCGGGTAAGCCGCTTTCCGCAGACCGGACAAATCAGACGCACCTCGCATTCCGGACAGCGCTTCCAGTTCTCCTTGACAGCCCTGCCGCATCCGGGACACGCCGGCCCGGCAAGGGGAGTTTCACATGCCGGACAGATTTTCCACCCCGCCTCAACCGGTTCACCGCAGGCGGGACACATCTTTTTTTCCATCGACATCTTTGATAACGCCTTCATCGTCTGTTTGTTTTTGTCTTTCTTCACGGTCATTGGCTGGGAGGGCGAAAGTACCACCGGATGTCCGATGTCAGAGGTCAGATGTCCGATGTCAGCAAAAAAGAACGCGGGGTAGTTTCCGACCTCTGACCTCTGACCTCTGACATCGGAACCTGGCGGCGCGAAGCACCCTAGTAAAACCAATTGGGCCGCTGTTCAGCCCATGCTGCTGCTACATGCGGCAGCCAGTCTTCCAGCCCCGGTTCCAGGTAAAACTTTGGAAACAGCAGATCGTCCTCGGCATCGATCATTTTCTTTTCCCGGGCGATTTCGGCCACTCGGGTCTCTGGATAGATCCGGATACCGACAGTAAGCTTTACCGCATCCATCTGCAAGGCATCGACAAAGGCCAGGCTCCTTTCCACAGAGGCCCGGGTTTCCCCCGGACCGCCGAGAAGCAAAAATCCCATCTGCCGGATGCCTTGCTTGGCAAACAGCCGCACGGCAGCCTGAATGTCTTCCGGACCGAAGCGCTTGTTCATGGCCGCCAGCATCTGAGGATCCCCGCTTTCAAAGCCAAGGCTCACTTCCCGGCAGCCCGACCGGGCCATGTCCCGGACCAGGTCTTTGTCCAATCCTCCCGGGTACACGATCGCCCGCCATGAAAGGTCCAGCCGTTCTTCGGCCAATCGGGCGCAAAGACGGCGGGCAAAAGAAGGCGGCAGGTTGAAGGTGTTGTCCACGAAAAACACCTGGCGAAACCCCGCATCGGCCCAGCGCCTGAGGGAATCCACAGCCGCGTCCACCGACCGCCGCCGGATACGGGTTCCCTCGATGGCCGGTGTCGAGCAATAGCTGCACTTCAGAGGACAGCCTCGCCTGGTTTGAAACGGAAGCCACATCTCGGCGGCCCGGTACCGGGAAACAGGAAACCAGTCCGGGGCCGGGAGCGGAAAACGGCCCAGGTTCCGGATCCGCTCCGGGCGCATCGCTCCCTTCCGGCCCCGGGGAAAAAAAACACCGGGGATCGCAGTCGGCGTTTCCCCCGCCTGAATAGCGTCCGCCACGGCGCACATGGCCGCCTCGCCTTCTCCCTGAATCCCGAAATCCGCATCCAGATAATCCAGACAGGCCGTCGGAAAGATGCTGTAGCCGGCTCCGCCCAGGACAATCGGCGCCTTGGCGTTTTGCCGGCAGCACGATACGACTGCTTTGGCCCCCTCCAGTAAAAACCGGGGGGCCTGCATGTTCTGGTCGTCGATATTGCGCAGGGATATGCCGATCAGCCCAGGAGGCGCTTCAGCAAGCGCCGACGTTACGGCCCCGAGGGGATCTTTTTCCACCAAGAGGTCCAAAAGACGAACCCGGTGCCCTTCCAGGCTCAGGGCCTCGGCAATGCAGCCCAGCCCCACCGGAATCGTCGGCATGTTCATCATTTCCGTGTTGGCGGAGATCAGTAGAACTTTCATGTCGTTCTTTTTTTCATCT
>CBFCZJ010000485.1:0-2613 GCA_965602445.1 uncultured Desulfobacterales bacterium
CCGTTTTCAGAGGCAAAAAGAACGATATAAGGCCAAAATCAAGGCTGTTTTGGAGGTGTGGAAACAGATCCGCCACTGGTCGTTGATGCGGCTTGAAAAGACCAATTGTGTGTGATATCTGGGATAAAAATTCCCACATATCATATAAAAACATCGTTATGATCCCTCGTGCGATACAGACAGAGCTTGAAAAATCTCTCCGGGAATATCCGGTCGTTTGCATTACCGGCCCCCGGCAGTCAGGGAAAACCACCCTCGCCCGCATGGCACTGCCGGATTTTCACTATGTCAATTTCGAGGACCCGATCACCAGAGACATATTCAACGAAGACCCCCGCGGGTTTCTCCACCAGCACCGAAACGGCGCCGTGTTTGACGAAGTCCAGCATGTTCCGGCCCTGTTGTCCTTTCTGCAGGTCCATGTGGATCAAGACCCGATTCCCGGAAGGTTCCTTCTCACCGGCTCCCAGCACTTCGGCATGACCGAAAGAATCTCTCAAAGCCTTGCAGGGCGAACGGCGATGCTCGAGCTACTTCCATTCAGCGCCGGGGAAATGGCAGCGGCCCGGATGCTGGCAGACGAATTGGATCCGGCCATCTGGCAAGGTGCCTATCCGCCGGTTCACGACCGGGATCTCAGACCGGATCGATGGTATGCCAATTACATGGCCACCTATGTTCAGCGCGATGTGCGGCAAATTTCCCAGATTCAAAACCTGGATATTTTCACCCGGCTGATGCGCCTGTGCGCAGGCAATGTCGGACAACTGGTCAACACCGTCCGCCTGGCCACCGAATGCGGCACCGACCATAAAACCATTCGAAACTGGATAGGTGTCCTGGAGGCGAGCTACGTTCTGACCCGCTTGCCCCCTTATTACCGCAGTTTTCGCAAGCGGATCATCAAAACCCCGAAGCTGTATTTTTTCGACACCGGACTGGCCTGCCACCTGCTGGGCATCCAGTCTACGGAGCAGCTCGCCACCCACCCGCTGCGAGGAGCGCTTTTCGAAAACTGGGTGTTTGCGGAGTTGACAAAATCGATCAAAAACAAGGCGCTTGCATCGCATATCTATTTTTGGCGGACCCACGGCGGCCAGGAGGTCGATTTCATCATAGAACAGGGCCAAAGAATCGACGGAATCGAAGTCAAGGCGGGGATGACTGTACACCCCAGCATGCTGCGATCCTTGAACAATACCGCTTTCGGGTGGAAAGGCGGGAATATGAGAACCTGGGTGGTCTATGGCGGAAAGGATTTCATGAACATCGGCAAATCAGTCGTGGTTCCCTGGAGACACACCGGCTATCCACTGCCGGAGACCTGAAACAAACAAATAATCTAAGCCCTCTATCAGGGATAGAAACGCATTAAAACACCCCCTTCCCCACAGTACAGACTTGAAAATTCGGAGTGTCATTCCGAATTTTCAAGTTTATCCCGGTTCAGCTTCCAATTCAAATCGGCAGATCGAGACAGCAGGGGAACGTTTCACAGAATCGATCCACCACCTTCAGCAAATCGGGGGTAAGGGATTGCCTGACTTGGGAGACGATATTCCCCGGAATCTCCTTGTAATAGGCCTGTGCGATCCCGCCGGCGATGCAGGCCATGGTGTCGGCATCGCCGCCCAGGGAGACGGCGTTCTTGACCGCGTCCTTCCAGGAATCCGAATCCAAAAAGGCGACGATCGACTCGGGCACCGACCCCTGGCAGGAGACATCGAAGCGGTAGCCGGGACGGATCTCGTCCACGGTCCGTGAAAGGTCGTACCCGAAGCGCCCGGCGATCTCCGTGCGGATCGCTTCTTTTCCCTCCCCTTTCCGGGCCAGGAACACCGAAAGGGCCGTGGCCTGGGCACCCTTGATCCCCTCGGGGTGGTTGTGACTGACCTCAGCCGAGCGCTTTGCCTGCTCCAGCACCTCTGCTTCGGTTTCGAAGGCGAACCCGACCGGCGACACCCGCATGGCAGAACCGTTTCCGAAGCTGTTGTACGGCTTGTTCTCCCAGCTCCACATCCACCGGCGAAAGGACCCCCCGTAAGGCAGGCTGTGGTATTCCTGGGCAAAGCGCTTGATCGAGTCACCGTAGCCTCCCCCGTCGAGGATGGCCTTGGCCACGGCCACCGTCAGCACGGTGTCGTCCGTGAACGAGGCCACCCGGAGTTCGAAATCCTTGTGCTTGATCGGGCGGGCCTCATACGGAGATCCGATCATGTCTCCTGCAATGGCGCCGATCATGAGGTTGCTCCATGGAGTCTGTGAACATTTTCCCATTACCGATTTCACGTTTGACGTGAAATCGGTAAGACGTGAAATCGGTAAAAGGTGCCATCGGATTGAGAGACTCTGGCTTCATACGATATCTTTTCCGGATCCGCTGTTTATCACTGTCTTTGGCGGCTCGAGATACTTCTCGGAAAAATCCGGGATGCCAATGCCGAAATATTCAGACAGCCGCACCACATCCGTTTGAGAAAGATTCGGAGAGACTTCCTTGCAGCAGTTCGCACAGGTTGTGCAGTCGATCCGGCTTGCGAATTCTCTATGGAGCCGGTGGACCGTGCGGTCTAATTCCGAAGCGTTGCATCCCTTGAGAAACGCCCGAAAGTG
>CBFCZJ010000486.1:0-2606 GCA_965602445.1 uncultured Desulfobacterales bacterium
ACGAACCGCCGGAGGAATGTCCCTACTGCTTTTTTCCGAAGTCGACCTTCAAAAAGATCGAGTAGCAATCGCCATGCTTCCGGCAACCCTGGTTCTGTCGTCAGCCGGCTCTTTGGCTGTTTCCGTTTTCGCCCTGCTTTTTGCGGTGATGCAGATGAGCCTTGCCCTGAAGCGGAGCGAATTTTCCTGGAACCGATGGGGGGCAGCCGTATCGGTCAGCACATCGCTGTATGCTTTTGCCGTCTTTATCCAGTACAACACATCGGCCGGCACCCTGAACCTGGTGACAGAAAAGGTTCAATTCACCTCTTTTTTGATGTTGATCCACTCGATCTACGGCTTTACTTTTTCATTTTTATCCCGTCCCGCATCAGGCTACCATCGCTTTGCCCTTCCGCTTCATTTTTTTTTGCTGGTTCTGGTCTGGCTGCCGGGCGTCATGATGGGAAATGCATTCGTGCATCGCCCTTTTTTGCTTCTTGCCCGGCCGTATGTCGAACCGGTTCTGAATCCTCTCGGAGTCTTGTTTCTACTCTACGTGGTCGGTGCGGGCATCTATGCCTTTTTCTACTGGATCCGCAGCCAGCACAAAATCGGGCCCGGCCGCCACATTTTCATCTCCGGCATTTGCCTTTGGGCCGTTCTGGCCATCCATGACGCCGCATGCACCTTCGGCCTCCAGTCGGGACAGTTTCTGTTGGAATACGGCTTTTTCGGATTTTCCGGCGCCCTCTTGTATGCAACGGTCCAGAGATACATCGACCTGTATGATCTCGCGGAAAAAACCCGCTTCGAACTCGCCGAGGCAAAAAGCGATCTCGAAAACCGGGTACAGGAAAGAACCGCTGAGCTTCTTCGATCCAACGAGGACCTTCAGGGCGAAATCACCGAAAGAAAACGGGTGGAACAGGCGCTCAGATCCAATGAGCAGTTCTTAGACGACGTCATCGAAAGCATCCAGGACGGCATCAGCGTTCTGGATAAAGACCTGAACATCCGCCATGTCAACGGCGTGATGAAGCGATGGTATGCCAGAAACCAGCCCCTGGTGGGAAAAAAATGCTTCGCCGCCTATCGCGATGCCGACAAGCCCTGCGATTCCTGCCCGACACTTCGAAGCCTGGAAAACCGCCGAACCGAGCGGGAAATCGTCCCCGGGCTGCCCGGGTCGTCCGTCCAATGGCTCGAGCTTTTCAGCTTTCCCATTCTCGACCGCCAGTCCGGACGAATCACCGGTGTGGTCGAATTCGTCCGGGACCTCACGCGCCAGACCCAGATGGAGGCCCGGCTTCGCCAGGCCGAACGGATGGACAGCATCGGACGACTCGCCGGCGGGGTAGCTCACGACTTCAACAACCTATTGATGGGGATTCAGGGGCGAACGAGCCTGATGCTCACGGATCTGCCGGCGGGCCATCCATTTAGCAGGCACCTGCGAGGAATCGAAGCCACCGTGCAAAGCGCCTCTGAGTTGACCCGTCAACTGCTGGGCGTCGCCAGAGGGGGCAAGTATTCCATCCAGGCGACAGATCTCAACGAACTTATCGAAGAAACTCTCACCCTGTTCTGGCGCACGCGCAAAGAAGTCCTGGTCGAAAAAGATCTGCTGCCCGGGCTGTGGCCGGTGGCGGTGGACCAGGGCCAGATCCGGCAGGTTTTTTTAAACCTGTTCGTCAATGCCTGGGAGGCCATGCCGCAAGGGGGAAAGATTTTTATCCGGACCGAAAACCGCCCCATAGCCGATCCGGACACTTCGGCCCTTCGGCTCAAGCCGGGGAACCATATCCGGGCCACCGTTTCCGATAACGGGGTGGGCATGGATCGGCAAACCCTCGACCGGATTTTCGATCCCTTCTTCACCACCAAAGACATCGGCCGGGGCACCGGACTTGGGTTGGCTTCTGCTTACGGCATCATCAAAAGCCACAGCGGATGCATCGATGTTCAAAGCCGGCCGGGAAAGGGGACAAGCTTTTCGATTTACCTGCCGGTCTCGGACACCTGCCCGAACAAAAAGGAAGCCGACGACGAACAGAACCAGACCGGTGACGAGACGATTCTTCTGGTCGACGACGAGGCGATGATTCTGGAGATCGGCGAACAGTTGCTGGCCAAACTCGGCTACCGGGTGCTGACGGCGGCAAGCGGGAAAGAGGCCCTCCAGCGTTTCAAATCCGCGTCCGAAAATATCGACCTCGTGATTCTGGACTTGATCATGCCGGGCTTTTCGGGCGGAGAAACGTTCGATGCCCTGTATGCCATCGACCCGGGAGTTCGGGTCCTGTTGTCGAGCGGCTACAGCGCAAACGGAGAAACCGAAGCCATTCTTCAAAGGGGCTGCCGGGGATTCATTCAAAAGCCGTTTTCAATTTCGCGGCTCTCCAGGAAGATCCGCGAGGTCCTGGATCAAAAACCCGCTTCCGGGCACAGCCCGGTCGAATAAGACGGAGTAAATTCTACACCCGACATGGTCTATCACTGAGGCCTGAAGTCAAAACGCATCTCGCCGGACAGATCGTCACCGTGGTTGAGTTCAGCCCTGGTCAGGATCCACCCCGATGATTTTCCGGAGGGGGCGCCCGGTGTCGAAAAAGCACATGGCGTTC
>CBFCZJ010000487.1:0-2606 GCA_965602445.1 uncultured Desulfobacterales bacterium
GCGCTTTCCCCGCGGCCCTTTTCGTTGCCCTTGGCCTTGCCGCAGGCGACGATATCAAAGCCGTAGTGGTCGGCAAAATCCAGGTACTTGGGGTTGAACACCGGCGGTTGGCCGACGATGCGCTTGAGCACGGCGGACTTGAGGTTGTCGACCATGACCGTTTTGGTCGCGCCACCGAAGCGCTCGAAGGCCCGGCGGTGGCAGTCGAGGAAGTGCTCCATGGTCTGGCTGACGGTGAAGGCCACGTACATCAGCCGGCTGTAGCAAAGCACCATGACAAAAAAGCTCAGTCGGCGCACGGTGCCCCCGACGGCCCCGGTGCCCCAGCTGCCCCAGTCCACCTGGGCGCACTGTCCCGGGGCGAAGGCCAGCTTCAAAAACGCCTTTTGTCGCTTCGGGCGCACCCGCCGCACGTAGTCTTTGACGATGGTGTAGCCGCCCTCGTATCCGTTTTCGCCGATGCGCTGGAAGATCTGCACGGCCGTGTAGGGGTAATAGTCGAGCATGCGCAGGATTTCACTTTTGAACGGATCGAGCTTGCTGGGCCGCCGAGCGGGTTTTCGGGGCCGGTAGCGGTCCTGCCGGCACCATTTTTCAACGGTGCGCACATCCAGCGCGAGTTTTTGGGCGATCTGGGGGGGCTTTAGCCCGTGGCTGTTCTGGCAGTGCTTGATTTTCATGAAGGTCTCGTAGTCGATCATGGCAGCCCTCCTGTGGCGTTTTTGAAGATGGCCGCCAGGCTCATCGGCTCGGATAAGGCCTGCCTGGGTTTTTCCGGTGCGTGCAGCGAGAGCACCTGGTAAAGCGGCGGTGTAAATGCGATCAGATCGGCTGCGATAAGATTATTCCGTGCCGCCTGAAGGCGGGCCTCATCCATGGACAGCCGATGTGTGATCGAGGCGTCGGCGTAGTAGCTCAGCCCCTTTGCATCGCCGACGGTGACCAGAAACAGATACAATGCCGCACCGGCCACGGTGCACCGGCGGATGTGCCCATCACGCACCAGCCGGTGGTCGATCCAACTGAACTGTCTGGGCAGCGTTCGAACCCGGTGTTCAACGATAGGGTGTTTGACAATCATGGTGTTCTCCTTTTTGTGAAGCGTTGATGATGTCCGCTCCTAATTGTTGCAAACGCTTCAGGATGTTGGCTATGTCATCTTGTAACGCACATCCGGTAAAATTGGAGATTAAACCAATTAAAACAGCAGGTTGCATGATTAAGGAATCTTGTAACGCAGCGCCTGCAAAATGGCCGCTTTGTTCAATGATTTTAAGAGGTTTTGCGATTAAGGGATCTTGTAACGCATCGTGGGCTTTTGGCCGACCTCGGCGCCAGTAGCCCGGATTGTCCCTGCGCCACTGCTGAACGCGGGCGACGTTTTCCGGACTCCGGAAGTAATCTCTGTTCTGTGGCTTTTGAAGCCACCGCTGCTGGCTGGCGGCCTTGCTGGCCTTTCGACATGCAGGCTCACCACAGTATTTTTGGCGCTTGGCATTGCGGGCATCGGGAACAAACAATTTGCCGCAATGACGACATTTCTTTCTTCTGATCGACCCCATAGAAGCTGTCCCTCCCGGGGCGATCATAGGCAAAAGGCGGGTTTTTGGGGAATCCGAAAAAGCCAATGAGAAGGGAAGTAAATACAGGGGAAGAAAAGTGTTTAAATCGAATGGGTGGGAAGTAAATTCAGGAAGTAAATACCTGCACGTTCATTCCGTCGCGTTTCATGCGGTTTCAGGACGCCGCTGACAGAACCTGACCAACCCGGGGCGGAGATGCAGCACGACACCTCCCCGTATCGGGTCAAATTTGGCAACACACAGGTTTTGGTACAGGGCAGCCTTTTGTATTTTCGTTACTGCAAGCTCAAGTACTTGAAATTCTACCGTGCCTTTGACCGGTTTGCAATGAAGTGTTTTCTTCATGAAGCGCTGAGCTTTTGGCAATATGCGGCAGCCCAGTGCATCATTGACAGCACCAGTTTGGCTCGTCTTTACGGCACAGGCAAAAACGCGGTCATACACCCTGAAATGGCGCAATTTGCCAAACAATACTTCTTTGAATTTGTCTGCCATGAAAAGGGGCATGCCAATCGAAAAGCCGGCAATGAACGCGGATTTTATACGGTTGAAACCAATTTTTTTCCGGGTCGCGAGTTTGCCGATCTTGAAGATATGAACCGCCAGGCTTTTGAATGGGCAACGGTCCGGATGGCCAACAGACCCACCACCAAAACCCGTTTGATCCCCGCCCGGGTTTTTGCGTACGAAAAGCCGTATCTAAAAAAGCTGCCCGCCTATGTTCCGGCCCCCTACCTTGTGCATAAACGCGGTACCGATCAGTACGGGTATGCAGCCGTTGACGGCAATTATTATTGGATACCCGGCACCAAACGCCATGACGTGAAGGTGCTCCAATATGCCCGGCATCTGATGATCTACCGCAACCGCGAGTTGCTGGGGCGCTACCGGATACCGAAAGATGGCGTTAAAAATAAGCGCATCCCCCCTCAAGGCCAACAAATACCACCGCACATGCCCAAAAACCGGAAAAAGCCCTCGACAAAACAAGAAAACATCCTGCGTACGGCGGCCAAGGAGATC
>CBFCZJ010000488.1:0-2584 GCA_965602445.1 uncultured Desulfobacterales bacterium
GACCCAGCTTTCGGCAGATTTAGGTTTGCTGCTGGGGGCGGGGCGGGTGGCGGCCGAGCCCAGGGCCGTTTCGAGAATCCGCCGGCCGGCGGCAAAGCCTCGGAACCCTGATGACCCATGACTATTGACGAAGGACTGTGTTCATTTCATTCCGACTGCTCCCCACTTAGTGAAAAGACCGCCTCTACCCGGGTGCCGGCACCGGGCGAGGAGTCCACCCGGAGGATACCGTCGTTGAGCTCCGCCCGGTCACGCATGTTTTTCAGGCCGTATCCGCCGACCGAAAAACTTGTTTCGTCGATCGCGCGCTGGTCGAATCCGCACCCGTCGTCTTCGATCCGAAGCTGAATGGTTCCTCCTTCCTTGATGATCGCGACGCTGACCCTCCTTGCCGAGCCGTGCTTGGCTGCGTTCGTCACCGCCTCTTGCATGATCCGATAAATGACAAGCTTGGTCGGATCGGGGACGTCGTTTTCTTCGATGATGAATTTCGGAGAAACGCTTATCCCCTGGTACTGGCTTTCGAACCGCCGGCAGCTTTCCCGGACGGCGCCCATCAAGCCATGACTGTCCAGCTCCTGGGGCCTGAGCCGTGCGGAAATGCTCCGCAATTCCCCGATGGTCGATTTCAGGTAGCCCACGATGGCTTCCAGGGAAAGGACGCCTTCGCCGGGAGGGTCCCCCATGTGTTTGATCCGGGTTTCCAGCCCCATCTTGATGGCGGCAAGGTTGCCGCCGATGCTGTCGTGCAACTCCTGGGAAATGGCCTTGCGTTCGTTTTCCTGGGCTTCGATGGCTTTGAGGGAAAGCCTCCGGATCCGCTTTCGGGACCGGCGCAGCGCCTGCTCTGTTTTCATCCTGACGCCGACCTCATTCTTCAAAGACTTCACGGTGTGGGACAGCTCCTTGGTCCGCTGGGCCACTTTCTTTTCCAGCTCCTGGTGGGCACGGGCGAGCTGCTGCTGGGCTTCGAGATAGGCCAGTCGATGCACATGGCGTTTGTAGACAGAGATCAGCACCGTAGGAAGAAGATTGAGATATCGGTCTTCGGGGTCTTTGACCACGTAGTCATAAATGCCGGCCTTGATCGCCCTGACCGCGACGTCTTCGGTGCCGGCACCGGTCAGCATCAAAAAAGGCGGCAGGCAAAGTTCACCGATCCGCTCCTTCAGCTCCTCGAAAAGCTCCAGACCGGTGATGCCCGGAAGATCGTAGTCGACCACGATCACATCTGCTGTTGCAGGGTTCGCGGACAATCGATCGAGCGCCTCTTCGCCCCGATCGAACTCTTCCATCTGGAAGGAAAGACCGTTCTTTCCAGTGGCCCTGCGAAAGGCAATCCGATCATGCTCATTGTCTTCCACGAGCATGATGCGCAGCGGATCCGGAGGAGATTCGGCAATCATAGTCATTCAATTAAATGCGCATAGCGCATGGGGCAAAGTGCATAGGGTAAAGGACCGTATTATTTGCGTTGAGAGTACAGTATTCTCTTTATAAGATCCAGCATGAACTATTCGTTCTGAGCGAAGTGGCCGCCGGATTGAAACAGGCTCCATGCCCCTTGCTCTATGCTCCTTGCGTTTTTTATTGTGCGGTGTAGCCGCCGTCGATCACCAGTTCGCTGCCGGTGACGAACTTGGACTCGTCCGAGGCCAGGTAGAGAATCCCATAGGCGATGTCCTCGGGTTCTCCCACGTGGCCCACCGGGTGGCGGCTCGCCAGCTCACGGCGAAATGCATCGACTCCCTCTTCGGAACTCTTTCCCAAATCCTCTACCAGGGGAGTCCAGATATATCCCGGATGCACTGAGTTGACCCGGATCTTTTCTTTCGCGTAGAGAAGGGCGTCGGTTTTCGACATGAGTCTGACCGCCCCTTTCGAGGCATGGTAGGCAGGCAGGTCCGGCGCACTGATGATGCCGTAGATCGAAGAAAGGTTGATGATGCTTCCTCCGCCTGCCTTTCTCATGTGGGGGATAGCATGTTTCGTGCACAAAAACACCCCGTTGACATTGACGTCGAGAACGTTTTTCCACTCTTTCAACTCGATGTCTTCGGTGGCCTCATTGGTGCCGGCAATGCCGGCGTTGTTTACCAGCACATGCAGCCCGCCGAACTTTTCGACGGCCTCGCCGATCACCTTTTCCACCTCGCTCTCCCGGGTGGTGTCAAGGTGCCAGTATTCGGCGGTGTTGCCGTTTTCCTGGATTTCCTGGACCACCTGCTCGCCCTCGTCTTCGATGATATCGGTGACCGCCACCTTGGCCCCTTCTGCGGCCAGCAGTTTGCATGTGGCCTTCCCGATTCCTCTGGCACCGCCGGTCACCACGGCGACCTTGTTGTCCATTCGGCCCATAAGTACCTCCCCTTTCACTTAATTTACTATGATTTCGGCATTTTTCATCGCTCATCATCATTCACCACGCATCGGGATGAAATAGGGTCGAAACTGTATTTCCGGGTGGATGCTGGGGGCTGGATGCTGGATACTGGATGCTGGGGACTGGATGCTGGATTCTTGGTGCCGGGGGCTCGTATGAAACTTCGGTTGAAGCCGCGGTTTTTGTAGGGCACGACCTCCG
>CBFCZJ010000489.1:0-2582 GCA_965602445.1 uncultured Desulfobacterales bacterium
GTGAATCAGCTCGAGCCACATGGCGCTCCCCCCCATGATATAATGGGGCCATGCGGTTTGCAGCTCGCCGGACCAGTTCGGATCGCTGGTGGCGCCGACATCGGTTTCCGGGTCGAGGTCCGGGTCGTCGAAGATCGTCTCCTTTACCAGACCGCTTGTGTAAAGTTCGGCAAGAAGCGGATCCTTTTTCACTTCGTCAAAAATGTGCCGGGCGGTGTCGCGATCCGAATAGAACCGGAAGCTGAACTGGTGTCCGGAGGCGTCGGGTACCGCCCTTCGGTGAAAGCGCCAAAGGGCAATGGTGTGACGGTGCCGAACAAGGGCGGGCTTGAACAGCCGATCGGCGGCCAGAAGATCCAGAAACCAGCGGGGGCCCTCGTCTTCAGGCCAATCAAATCGAATCCGTGCGCGCCACCAGCCTCGCTCCACTGCAGCGCCGTCTTCCAGGGTCTCCCCTGCTGGAAGCGGAAGCGGCGCGGGCCTGCCGGCGGCCGCACATCCGGACAAAAAAAGCGCGAACGCACAGAGAATCGTCCCGAGGAGGCAGCCCCCGGAAAACCGAATCCGCTGCCGGCTTGACGTCATTTGAGGGTGATCCTTTCGATGGCTTCTGCCGCACTTTCTGCCAGCTCGGGTGAATCCTTCCCGGCGGCGGCAGCAATTTTTCGAAGCGCCGGCAGCAGATCCGGACCGCCGATTTCTCCCAGGATGTAGACGACGTCGCCCTTGACGTCTTCTGTGAGGTGGTCGAGGCGCTCCAGCAGGGAGGGGGCGGCCCGGGAGGCGAGGGAAGGATCCTCCTCGGCCAGGCTCTCCATGGCGACCATCGCCCCGAGCCGTCGGGGCCACTTTTCGTGGGTCAGAAGATCGACCAGGGCCGGAAACACCGTTTGGTGTTCGATCATCATCTCAGCCACTTTGCCTGCCTCGCCTTCCTGCAGGAAGCTCAAGATCGCGGATTCGCTCAGATCCGCCGGGTCTCTGCTGAGGATCATCCGGGTGACATCGGCAAGCGGGACGGTGCCGTTCCATCGGAATTTTCCGTCAAGCACCAGCGTCGGCACCGACTGGATGCCGTATTCACTGGCCTTGTCGTGGAACAGTTCCGCGTCGATGATCGACAGCAGTACCCGCTTGCTGTCTATCGCAAGCGGCGAAATCCTGCGGACCATGGCCGGGCAGTGAATGCACTGGGGCGAAACGAAAAGCTCGATCGCTGCCGGCAAATCGAGGCCCTTTAGCTCTCCTCGGGCCAAATCACCCGGCGCCGGATCCTGGGCGACGGCCGCCGTGATCTCCAGAAACGGTTCCAGTTCGTTTTCAGAAGGAACCCCGTGAAACAGCAGGTTGGGAAGAAGCCGGATGGCCGGCAGTTCGTCGTCGTCGGACTTGATTCGGCGGATGGAGACCTTCGGAGCCAGGGAGGCCAGCTCCTCGCAGAAGGCGGCCATGGCCGCGGTCCGGTCGTCTTTGCGGCGAACCATTTCCAGCGTCGTTTCCCGGGAAAGTTCGTCGTTCCATCGGCGAATGAGCTCTTGTTGATTCGGCTTCATGGGGAGAATCCTTGGCAAGTGCTTCTCTTTGGCCCGGCGTCTTGGGGAGCCACGGTCCGTGGTTCGATTCATCTCCCATCACCGGTCAAAAGTCAACCGGCAGCGGGCTCGCCATTGCAAAACTTTTCAGTTATAGGGATTGCATATTTCCGTTCTGTTTGAGAGAGCTTGATATGCACTGGTGCCCAGCGAACTCAAGGTCATGGATCGGCGGTTTGACAATTCCTATTTTGACAAGCGCGCTAAATGGAAAAACAATGAAGCGGTTAAAGGCGGTTGCGGCGACGGTGCTGGCGATCGGGATTTTCTCCTGGGCTGCCGGTGCTCAAGAAGCAAAAGACGGCCGGGCTCTTGTCGAGGCGGCGGTGGAATACTATCGGGGGAATGCGTCGGTGTCCAAGGTTCGTATGACGATTCACCGGCCGGAATGGGAACGGGAGATGACGATCAAGGCCTGGACCCTGGGTAAGAAATACAGCCTTTTTTACATCACCGATCCGCCCAAGGACGAGGGAAACGGCACCCTGAAGCGGGCAGCGGACATGTGGACCTACAACCCGAAGGTCAACCGGGTGATCAAGCTTCCGCCTTCGATGATGTCCCAGGCCTGGATGGGGTCGGATTTTTCCAACAACGACCTGGCCAAGTCAGACAGCATCATCGACGACTATGTCCATCACGTGGTCGCAGAAAATAGGATCGACGGACAAAAAGTATACGTCGTCGAGTCGATGCCCAAGCCGATGGCCCCGGTGATCTGGGGGATGCAGAAACTGCATATCCGAGAAGACCACATCATGCTGCGCCAGGAGTTTTACGACGAGGACAGGGTGCTGGTAAAATCGATGACCGGCGAACAGATCGAGATGCTTGGCGGAAAAAAGTTTCCCCGGATTTGGCGCATGCAAAAAGCCGACGCAGAAGATGAGTACACCCAGCTTGAATACCTCGAGCTTGACTTCAAGGACAAGCTCCCGGATCGTTTGTTCACAGTGTCGTCTCTTCGGAATCCGGGAAGGATGTAGCGGC
>CBFCZJ010000490.1:0-2580 GCA_965602445.1 uncultured Desulfobacterales bacterium
CGCTACCCTGATGGAGCGCCAATCCCAAACCGATTGAAGCTTTTCGAATCTGGAGGTAACCCCATGGCAACGATCATGATCCGTCCCTGCGACTACGAAACCGTCGAACAGGCCGTGGCCGAAGTGTTTGAAACGTTTCCTTTGCCGATCAGGGGAAGGCGCGTCCTGCTCAAGCCCAACGTGCTGAGAAGCTCGGAGGCGAAAGAGGGGATCGTGACCCATCCGTCGGTCCTTCAAGCGGTGGTGAAGGCGGTGGAACGAAGAAATCCCGCCGAACTGATTGTGGGCGACAACCCGGGGCTGTTCAGCTACGGCGCCAACGAAGAGAGCTTTGAAAAAACCGGGCTGATGGCGGCAAGCCGGGGCCACTACAAAAACATCGGCAACGAATCGGTCCCCGTAGCGTTCAACCCGGAGTTCATGGAGACCGTCGGCTTGTCTAAGGCCGTGGTAGAGGCCGACATCGTCATCAGCCTTCCCAAGTTCAAGACCCACGGATTGACAGTCGTCACCGGGGCCATCAAGAACAGCTACGGTTTCTTGCCCGGGGCCCAAAAGGCGCGGCTGCACCAAAAAGCCGGCAGCCCGGCCCGCTTCCACGACCTGATCGCAGAGGTCTTCGCCCTGAGGGTTCCCGATCTTTTCATCTTGGATGCGGTGGTGGGCATGGAAGGAAATGGACCGGCGTCTCCGGATCTGAGAAATATCGGGCTGCTCCTGGCTTCCGACAACGGGGTGGCCCTCGATGCGGCGATCGCCACGATGATGGGGCTGGATCCGGCACGGCTGCGTTTTCTGCAGCGGGCGGAAGAACTGGGCCTCGGCGATTATGACCTCTCCGGCGCCACGATCGTCGGCGATCTTGTTCCACTGCCAGAGTTCAAGCTCCCGCCCTTGAGCGGGGAGGCCCTTGCCGGAAATCAGGCGGTTCAGGAGATGATCCATGCCCGCAGCGCGCTGCTTCCCGAAGCCGACCCGCAGCGGTGCACGGCCTGCGGAAGCTGCGTGGAGCACTGCCCGGTGGAGGCGCTGTCCATGGTCGAGGATCTTCCCGATGCGGATCCGGAGCGCTGCATCACCTGCTTCTGCTGCCAGGAGATGTGCCCGGAAAAGGCGATCACGCTGACGGTTCCCGGGCAGGTCGCCCGGTAGCACCCTGCCTCGATGAATTCAGACCGTTTCGGTGAGGCCTCTGACTACAACTGGCGCATGAATGCCACCAGGGCCTCCTTTTCCTCTGCCGTCAGGTTCAGCCGGGTCACCACGTTGAAAAACTCCACGGTGTCTTCCAGGGTGATGAGTCTTCCGTCGTGCATGTACGGCGGCGAATCCTTGATCCCCCGCAGCGTGAACGTCTTGATGGGACCGACCGGCGCGATCCACTTGCCGTTGCTCATCCGGGATTGGTAGAACCGGGCTACTTTCAGGTCGTGCATCTTGTCGTCCAGGTAGAAGGGCGCCGGGTGGCATTCGTCGCAGCGCCCCTTTCCGAAGAACACTTCCTGGCCCTTGAGCTCCTGTTTTGTGGCCTTTTCAGGATCGAGCTTTCCGAAGACGTTCAGCTTGGGTGCCGGAGGAAAGTCGAACATGTTCTGCATCTGGGCCATCATCGCGACCTGACTGGAGCGGTCGGGCAGGTTGACCCCCTTTTTGGCCGCCGTCACGTGATCGCCGTCGAAGTAGGCTGTGCGCTGCTCGAACTCGGTGAAATCCTCCACGGACCGAAGCGAGCGTTTGGATCCATGAATCTGCTGGTTGAACATCCCCCGAAGGCTGACCGTGTCCAGCCGCAGGCGGGCGATGTGGGGCCGCGTGTCCGGGTTCAAGTGAAAGGCCGCGTTGGTGTGGCCGTTGGCGTGGCAGTCGAGGCAGGAAATGCCCAAACTCGGTTCCTCCACCTTGCGGTCTTCGGTCTGGTTGAACTGCTGCTGGGGAAAGGGGGTCAGCAAAAGCCTGAGCCCTTCCATCTGTACCGGGGTCAAAATGCCGTGCATGATCTCGTAGTAGTTCTTGATCGACAAAAGCTTTCCCTGGGAGACATCGCCCAGTTCGGGCCTCGAGCTTAAAAAGATCGGGGGCGGAAACTCCGGCAGCAGATGTTCTGGAAGATCGAACACCACGTCGAATCTTTCCAGGTTGCGCTGCTCCATCCGTCGGATCTCCTTGATGTGCATCGGCGGAATCACCTGTCCTCCGGTTTCGTGCTTGGCGTGGGGCAGCGGCAGAAACCCCTCCGGGAAGAGATCTTTTTTTCGGATCTGTTCCGGCGACATGGAGGCCAGCTTTTCCCAGGTCATCCCTTCGGGCAGCTTGACCCGCACACCCTGCTGCACCGGCTTTCTTCCGGCCGACATCATAACGTCGGAAGGGTTGTCGCTCAGATCATAGCGTCTATCGAGCAACTGCTGCTGGCGCTTCATGGTCTTCGGCCTCATGGCCACGTCGTTTTCCATGATGGTCGCAAAGTCTTCTTTGATGACGACCGGAAGGTAGGTCTCGTGTATCGGATCGACGTCTTTCGGCGGCTGGGCGTTGACGGTCACCAGCATGAATACGAGACATGCCAGGGCGACGGGAAGG
>CBFCZJ010000491.1:0-2565 GCA_965602445.1 uncultured Desulfobacterales bacterium
CGCCAGGAAAATCGGGGTCCCCTTCGTGAAGGGAGATGCCACCAAATTCAGCGAAACCGGATATGTCGGCGGAGATGTGGAGGACCTGGTCCGGGACCTGGTGCGGGAGGCCGACGACGACATCGAGCTGGCCCAATACGGCATCATCTACATCGACGAAATCGACAAGATTGCTTCCAGCCGGAACTTTTTCGGTGCCGATGTGTCCCGCACCGGCGTTCAACGGGCGCTGCTCAAGCCCCTGGAAGAGACGGAAGTCGATCTGAAGGTGCCTCATGATCCGATTTCCATGATGCAGGAAATCGAACGCTTCCGCAAGACCGGAGAGCGGGACCAGCGTTCGGTCAACACGAAAAACATCCTCTTCATCGTCAGCGGCGCTTTTACCGACCTGGTCCCCATCGTTCAGAAGCGGATGACAAAGCAGGGAATCGGATTCGGCGCCGATATCCGCAAGGCTTCAGAGGACATCGACATCTTGCGGCATGTACGGTCGGAAGATTTTATCGAATTCGGGTTCGAGTCCGAGTTTGTGGGGCGCCTTCCGGTCAGGGCTGTTTTCGAGCAGCTTGGCGAAGAAGATCTCTTTGAGATCCTGCGCAATCCCAACAACCCGATCATGCTCGGCAAAAAGCTCGATTTTGCCGCCTACGGCATCGAAATCAAATTCTCGAAAGAGGCGCTGCGCCTGATTGCAGAGCAGGCATTTACTGAAAACACAGGGGCCCGGGGTCTGGTCAGCGCAGTGGAAAACCGCCTCCTCGTCTTTGAAAAACACCTGCCCTCCACGGACCTGCCACGGTTTCCGGTAACCCGGGAGAGAATCGAAAATCCGGAAAAGGGCCTGGAAGCGCTCCTGCGCCCGGAAAACAAGGAGTCGACGGCCGCTGAATTCGAATGCCTCGTCGAAGAGGAAAAAGCGTATGTGGCTGAATATGTAAAGAAAAATGAAAAGAACCTCAGCAAGCGGTTCGGCCTCACCCTGACCGATTCACGCATCCAGGCAGTCGCCTCCTATTACACGCGCAATGCCATGGACATCGGTGCCGTCGTGGCAAAGGTCAAAGACCTGTATAAAAATATCAAGTCCCTGGAGCTGACGTTCTACAAGGAGCATGACATCAACATCGTCCTGGAGGACGATGCCGTGGACTTTATCCTCGAACTGGTGCTGGACGCCGATCTCGATATCAACGAATACAGCCAGCGGCTTTCCGCCAGCTTCGAACTCGGTCTGAAGCTGATCCGCGACAAAACCGGACAGAGCCGGTTTTTCATCGGCCGAGGCGCCCTCCAGGACCCGGAATCCTTTATCAGCAACCTCATCAAGAAGGAACTGCAGCGCTTGCCCGACTCGGCTTCCCAATAGCCGAAACCGAGCGTTTTCCTTCTTCAACGAAAGCGATATCTCATGATCGGCATCTCCAAGCTTTACTGCGGAACCGTGGAGCCCTCGGACGCACTTCGCTATGGGCGAATGTCTTCCAGCCTCCCGTCCCATCTGCTGCAGTTCTCCGCCGACAAACGGCCGGTGGTCGTCTGGAATGCAACCCGAAAATGCAACCTCAAGTGCGTTCACTGCTATGCGCACGCCACGGATGTTTCGACCGAAGATGAGCTGACCACGGAAGAAGGCCGAGCCCTGATCGACGATTTGGCCGGATACGGGGTGCCGGTTTTGCTTTTCTCCGGCGGCGAGCCGCTGGTTCGAAAAGACCTTCCGGAACTGGCCGCCTACGCGGTCGAAAAGGGAATGCGGGCGGTCATCTCCACCAACGGCACCCTGATCACCCCTGCTGTGGCGCGGACCCTGAAAGAAATCGGGCTTTCCTATGTCGGGATCAGCCTCGACGGCATGCGGGAGGTCAACGACCGCTTCCGGGGCGTGAAAGGCGCCTTTGACAAAGCCGTTGAAGGCATCGAAAACAGCCGGGCCGCCGGGATCAAGGTGGGTTTGCGGTTTACCATCAACAAGGCCAACGCGGCGGAGATCCCCGGCATTTTCGATCTTCTGGAGGAAAAAGACATTCCGAGGGTCTGTTTCTATCACCTGGTCTACGCCGGAAGGGGCTCGAATCTGGTGGAGCAGGACCTGACCCACGAAGAGACCCGCAAGGCGGTGGACCTGATCATCGAACGGACCCGGGACCTTCACCAGCGGGGAAAACCCAAGGAGGTTCTCACCGTCGACAACCATGCAGACGGTCCCTACCTCTATCTTCGTCTGCTGAAAGAAGATCCCGAGCGGGCCAAGGAGGTCTATGAACTGCTCCAGATGAACGAGGGCAACAACACCGGCCGGGGCATCGGCTGCGTCTCCTGGAACGGCGATGTTCATCCGGACCAGTTCTGGCGCCACTACAGCTTTGGCAACGTCCGCCAGCGCCCCTTTTCGGAAATCTGGTCCGACACTTCCGATCCGCTTATGGCCCGACTCAAGGACAAAAAACCTCATGTGAAAGGGCGATGCGCCTCTTGCCGGTGGCTCGATATCTGTGCCGGAAATTTTCGGGTGCGGGCCGAAGCGGTTACCGGCGATCTCTGGGCCCCGGACCCGGCCTGCTA
>CBFCZJ010000492.1:0-2554 GCA_965602445.1 uncultured Desulfobacterales bacterium
TTTTTTTCGTCATTCCGGCTCATCGCCCGATCACCGTGACCTCGATGGTCCGGTTCCGGGCCCGGTTGTCGTGATTGACCGCAACGATCTGCTGCCAGGTGCCCAGGGCCGGCTTTCCGTTTCGAATCGCAATCACGATGCTCGGTCCCATCAGCGCCGCCTGCACATGGCTGTGCCCGTTTCCGTCGTGCCAGGCCTTTTCGTGTTCGTAATCCAATCCCTTAGGGGCCATCCGTTCGACGGCGCGCTTGAGATCCTCCACCACCCCCGGCTCGTATTCGATGGTCGTCAAAGAGCCGGTGGAGCCGACCATGTTCGCCGCAAGCATTCCCGTGACAATGCCCGAAGCACGGGCCATCTGTTTCAATTCATGGGTGATGTCGATGATGTCCGGGCCCACTTTCAGGGAAACTTCTATCGCGTCGGCATAAACGATGGTGTCCGGCATGGCAGACGCTTCCTTTCGGTATTGGCGGTTCAGAGGTTCAGCGGTTCAGAGGTTCAGAGGTTTTCGGCAGACCGGGCCGGCGTTTAGCCTTGCACGACCCGGCAGACGCTCTTCTTCGCAGCAACTCCCGGCATCCGGGCACTTGATTCATCATTCAATGCCATGGTCCCAATTCCACAGCCCGGGCCGTTTCTTGATCTTCACCTTCGACGGGACCGGTTCTTCAAGCGATAAAAAAAGCGTGTAGCCCGCCTTTTGCAGTTGCTGCTTTTCTTTTCGCAGATCGACGGGCCAGTTGGGAAAGACCCAGTTGTCCGGGCCGTAGCGCGTCACCCAGAAGGCTTCTTTACGCGGGCTGAACAACGGTCGATCCGCTGCCAGGTCTTCAGCGGCGGTTCGGGAGATGCAAAGGGGCCAATAGCCGTAGATGACGGCACCCAGCGGCAGGGGACTTTGCCGGACAAGGGCCGTGTAGTCGCGTTTGCCAAGCTCGGGACTGACCACCGCGCCGGAAAACCCGAGGCGGGTCAACGACAGCAGGGCACCGGGGTTTGCCAGATTGCAGAAAGGCCCGGCCCACAGGTTCAGCCCCCCACGCCGGGGGAAAAACGCCGCCTGCCAGGGTGCATTCAAGATGAAATCGCGCGCCCCTTTTTTCAGGATGCGGGCCACCTGATCGGCGATGTCCTTCTCGTTTTCCGGCCAGATCACCGGCGGAAGCATCCACCAGATTTTGCTGGCCGCCTTTGTCGAGGCGCTGTCGACAGCAGCCCCGGAAAGCCAGCAGCCGGCAACCTCTCGTCCGCGGCTGCGCTGAACGCTTCTAAAAACGGTCACCTCCGTCACCGGTGCAGAAGACCTTTGCACCGGCACCGAGGACGGCCGAACCCGGGCAGCAGATGATTCGGGCGCTTGCCGAACCGTCAACCGCTTTTCCAGTTCTGCGATCTGCTGCTCCAGTTCCTTTTCCGTCCGATCGGTCAGAAACACCGGCGTTCCCTTGGGCGCCGGCTTTTTCGCCCCAAACTGGATCGTGTAGCGCCCCCCCTTGGGCACGAAGCGGCCCAGACGATGAATCCCGTGCCACGGTTCGTCTTCGTACCCGACCCGAAGGACGTCTCCGGAAAGCAGATCGATCTTCGGCACCAGGTCCGCCTTTTTTCCTCCGCCTTGGAGCCTTCCGATCATGAGCCCGGAGCCGGTCTGGCCGTCTTTTGGAATCGGGTTCCAGGGCCGCTGGGACAAGAAGCGGTAGTGGGTGCCGGGCCGCCCCAGGGCATAGGAAAGAAGAGAGAGGGCCTCTTTTTTGGCTGCCGGGTCTGCTCCTTCGTCACGAAGCATCCGGTAGGCGCGAGCGGTGTAATACACGTAGTGCGGGCCTTTTTTACGGCCTTCGATTTTCCATGCCCGCACCTGGGGCACGGTCTTGAGCACCTTGACCAGGACGTCGAGGCTCAGATCGAGGCAGGAAAACAGGCGGCGGTTTTCGCCGTCCTGCACGTAGCGCCGCCGGCACGGCTGCACGCACCGTCCCCGCAGCCCGCTTTTCCCTCCCAGATAGCTGCTCCAGTAGCACCGGCCGGACACCCCGTAGCAAAGCGCACCGTGGACAAACACCTCCAGACCGAACCCCGGCGGGCATGCCTGTGCCATGGCCCGAATCTCGTCGATGGAAAGCTCTCGGGGCAATACGGCCCGGGCAGCACCGAGGTTGGCCGCCGCGGCGATCCCCTTTGGAAAGCTGACGTTGGCCAGGGTGGACAGGTGGATTTCACCGGAAAACCCGGCCTGCCGCGCCAGCTCGACCATAGCCAGGTCCTGGACGATCATCCCATCGGGAGCCCCCTGCCGAACCAGGCGTCCGACGGTTTCTGCGACCGAAACCGTCTCACCGGGCTTGATCAGGGTGTTGATCGCCGCATACACCCGGGCTCCCTGCTCATGGGCAAGAGATGTCAGCCCCGCCAGCTCTTCAATGGTAAAATTCTTGGCCGCCATGCGCGCCGAATACTGTTTGAGCCCGCAGTAGACCGCATCGGCGCCGGCAGCCAGCGCGGCCAGAAAGGCGCTACGGTTGCCGGCCGGGGCAAGGATTTCAGGAAGCGG
>CBFCZJ010000493.1:0-2551 GCA_965602445.1 uncultured Desulfobacterales bacterium
CACCCATGAAGATCACCGCCTCGATGTAGCCGGCCCAGCCCACCTCGCGGGCGGTCCAGACCGCCTCCAAAGACCCTCTGCGTCTTCCGGCCCGGCAGATCGCACCCGTGAACGGCCGGCTGGTCTGGATGCTGGACCAGGCCGCCGCCAGTGAATTGGGGCATCATTAAAGGAATGGTATGGACGACAGCCGAAGCAGAATCCTTTCGGCTTCGATCCTCGCCTCGGACTTCGGCCGGCTGGCTGCCGAGACCGGGGCCGTGGAAGAGGCCGGGATCGACTGGATCCACGTGGATATCATGGACGGCCACTTCGTGCCGAACCTGACCTTCGGCCCCCGGGCCGTTGAAGCGATCCGGCGCGCCACCGACCTGCCCCTGGACGTGCACCTGATGATCGAACATCCGGAAAGGTACCTGAACGATTTTGCACAAGCCGGGGCAGACTGGCTGGGGGTCCACGCGGAATCGACCGTTCACCTGCACCGTGCCGTGGAGCAGATCCAATCCCTTGGGGTGAAGGCCTGCGTGGCCCTCAATCCGGCCACGCCGCTGACCGCTGTGGAACACCTCATGGGCGACGTGGACATGATCCTGGTGATGACGGTCAATCCAGGGTTCGGCGGCCAGAAGTTCCTCCCGTCCATGCTGCCGAAGGTGCGACGGTGCCGGAAGATGATCGACGCGAGCGGACGGGACGTCCGGCTGAAGGTGGACGGCGGCGTTCATGCAGACAGCATCGGGGCCCTGGCCACCGCCGGCGCCGACGTGTTCGTCGCCGGCTCGGCGATATTTCAAACCGGGAAGTATTCGGAGAATATCCGGCAGCTGAGAGCCTCCATGAAAGCCCCGGCCCGGCCATGAAAGAATCGAGAAAGGGGCTGTGGATGCATGACCGTCAGGCGCCGATCGAAGAGCCGAAGATCCGGCATGAAATACACGATCCACCGTATTTTCACGCCACAGGTATCACAGTACAGTGCCATCAACTCTTTTTTCCAAGTCAATCCGGTGTCTTTGAAATCGATGCAGCATGAAATCAACAGGTCGCGAGGGGATGCGGCGCCACGCATTGACGTCGAAAATTCGGGACCCGGCGTGCCGATTCTGAAAGAAACGCGGCAAGAAGCGGAGTCGATCCCCTGAGAAACGGCATCAGATGATGAAGCCCACTAAAAAAAAGGTCACCACCGCGGTTGCGTCCATGGCCGCCGTTACCTTTCTCGGCGGCTGCAGTCAACTGCTCCTGCTCAATCCCAAAGGACCGATCGGCGTTTCGGAACGGTTCGTCATCCTGGTGTCCATTGGGCTCATGTTGATCGTGGTCATTCCCGTGATCGTCATGGTCCTGTGGTTTCCGCAAAAGTATCGGGCATCCAATCCCAAATCGACATACGCACCCCACTGGAACCGTTCCGCCCCCATCGAGCTGGTGATCTGGCTGGTCCCGGCCGTCATCATCACGATCCTAGGGGTACTGATCTGGCAGAACACCTACCGGCTGGACCCCTATCGACCGATCGAGACGGCCGTCCCTCCGATCCGGATCGAAGCCGTATCCCTGGACTGGAAATGGCTGTTCATCTATCCGGACCAGAACATCGCCGCGGTCAATGAGCTGGTTTTTCCCGTCGACGTGCCCCTGAGCTTCCGGCTCACCTCGGCGTCGGTGATGACCTCTTTTTTCATCCCGCAGCTGGGCAGCCAGATATACGCCATGGCCGGCATGCAGACGCGGCTGCATCTCATGGCCCACGAAGCGGGCACCTATCTTGGTCAGAACCAGCAGTTCAGCGGGAGCGGGTATGCAGAAATGAATTTCAAGGCCATCGCCACATCCCGTAAAGATTTCGATGCATGGGTCGAAAAAATCGGCCGCTCCGGGCAACCCCTGGATGCGGCCCGATACGAGCAACTGGCGGCACCCAGCGCCGACAATCCCGTGGCGCACTTCCGATTGGTCCGCAGCAATCTGTTCGATTCCGTTGTAAACCAGTTTAAAACCACCGCAGGCCCGGAAAACGCCGCCGTCGACCGGGGTCCCAGCGACCGGCCGGCGCAAACCGTTGCGTTGGAGAAACCCTGATATGCTCGGAAGGCTCAGCATCGAAGCGATTCCCTATCACAGCGCGATCATCATGGGCGCCGTGGCCGGATCGATCCTGGTAGCCGTCGTCATCCTGGCCCTGATCACCTACTACCGGAAATGGACCTATTTGTGGCAAGAGTGGCTGACCAGCCTCGATCATAAACGGATCGGCATCATGTACATCGTTCTGGCACTGGTCATGATGCTGCGCGGGCTCTCCGACGCCACCATGATGCGGGCCCAGCAGGCGCTGGCAGCGGGCGGTTCTCTTGGCTATCTGGCGCCGGATCACTTCAACCAGATATTTTCCGCCCACGGTACGATCATGATCGTCTTCGTGGCCATGCCTTTTCTGGTCGGCTTGATGAACATCGTGGTGCCGCCTCAGATCGGTGCGCGGGATGTTGCCTTCCCGTTTTTGAATTCGGTCAGCCTCTGGCTGACTGTGGCCGGGGCCATGCTG
>CBFCZJ010000494.1:0-2546 GCA_965602445.1 uncultured Desulfobacterales bacterium
GGTCGTGCCCTACAAAAACCGCGGCTTCAACCGAAGTTTCATACGAGCGCCGCCGCTGACCGCCGGGGCGGTTAGTTTGATCAAGGGTGAAACTATGCCATTTTGGCCTAGTTTCACATAAGACACCGAGGCCGCAGAGTATGCGCAGGGAAGATACAGAAAGGTTTTATCTGCGTCCTCAACCCCTCGTATGTTGAATGGAAATACGCGGAGATCGCAATAAATGCCTAAAGTGCCAAAAATAGTGGTGTCACTTCGCTCGAGCTTTCATATGAAACAGGCAGTATTCCATAATTTTAGGCATTTTAGCTCATTTTAGGCATTTTAGGCATTTCCAATCTCCGCACCTCGTCGGTGTGTCTTCATTTCGTCTGCGTCCTTATCGCATCGCCGCCCTCGGAATTCGGCTGCGGGCTGCACAGGATCTCCGGATCGATTTTCAGGATTTCTTCCAGACGCAGCCTGTCCTTTGCCTGCTGGTCGGTTCGTTCAAGGGCGCCAAAAACCCACTCGAGCGCATGGGCAATCTGCTCGGGCGCGTCCGCGCCGGCCAGCCGGTAGTACATCCACCGTCCCTGCTTCCGGCTGTCGATCAGGCGGGCATTTCTGAGAATCGACAGGTGCTTGGAAACGGTGGACGGGGCAAGCCCCAGCAGTTCGATGAGCTGGCACACGCAAAGCTCGTTTTCGCGAAGCGCCCCCAGGATGCGGATTCGGCTTTCGTCTGCCAGGGCCTTGGTGGTCCGGACAAGATGCCTCATGACTTTTTCCCTTTTCTATACTTTGCCAAATAACGAATTGTTGCAAACTACGCCAAAGAAAATAATCTGTCAACCCACTTCCCGGCCCGGACAACGGCAGCGACAGCTCACTACTTAACTTTCGGGTTTCGTCTCCAGAGGAACGAAATGGGTGCTTGGATGGCGGTATCATGAATCCCGAAAGTAGCGTCATTCGGTTCATGAGTGGGCAAACCCGGCGCAGAGACGATCCACCCAATCGCGCTTGACAGTTTTTTGAGCTTCGATTATAAGCAGGCGACCATCGGCAATGAAGTCTGCCAAAAACCGCCCCTTTTCGGGGGCTGATGACTTCTACCTCGAGATCTTCCGGGGGAGGAGTCCGCGAATCCTACCCCGCCCTGAACACCCAGGCGGGTTTTTTGTTTCGATGCCCTGCAAGGCCGCCGCCTGGCAGGGCATTTTTTATCGCAGGAGATTTTCCCATGGCCATCGGTATCGCGTTGATCGTTCTTTTGGGACTGACCGGCGACTACCTGTTTCGAAAGCTGAAGCTTCCCGGGCTGGTGGGAATGCTGCTGGTGGGGGTGGCGGCCGGGCCCTATGTCCTGGATCTGTTGTCACCGGAGATCATGGCCGTATCCGGAGACTTTCGCAGGATCGCCTTGATCGTCATTTTGCTCCGGGCCGGCTTCGAACTTCGCAAGGACACCCTCCACCGGGTCGGACGGCCTGCATTGATCATGAGTGCAGTTCCAGCGGTCTTCGAAATCGCCGGCGTAATGTTGGCGGCCCCCCGGCTCTTGAACATATCCATCCTGGAGGCCGCCATCCTCGGCACCATTTTGGGCGCGGTTTCCCCGGCCGTGGTGGTGCCCCTGATGATCGACTTCATGGACCGGGGCCGGGGCACGAAAAAGGGGATCCCGGCCCTGATCCTGGGAGCGTCGTCGGTGGACGACGTTTTCGTGATCGTCCTGTTCACGGCGTTTCTTGGCATGTACGGCGGCGGGGAGGTCCATCTGCTCGCCAGGCTCGCCGAAATTCCCGTCAGCATCGCATTGGGCATCGTCGCCGGTTTGATTTCCGGCTACTTGCTGTACCGTCTTTTCACCCGGTACGACTTTCGTCCCCCGAAGCGGACCATCGTGGTCGTGGGAACGGCCATTGTCCTGGTCTGGATAGAGAAGGCCCTGGAGCACACGGTGCCGATCGCCAGCCTGCTGGGGGTCATGGCGATCGGGTTCGTGATTCTCGAAAAATCCGAGGCCATCGCCCATGTCATCTCCCAGAAGCTCAAAAAGGTCTGGGTGTTTGCAGAGCTGCTGCTTTTCGTGCTCGTCGGCGCCCAGGTCGACATCCACGTCGCCTGGGAAGCCGGCCTGGCCGGCCTGGCGGTGATCGCGGTGGGCCTGTTGTTCAGAAGCACGGGCACCTATATCTCGCTGTTCGGCACGGACTTGACCTACAAAGAAAAGCTGTTCTGCGTGGTGGCCTATATTCCCAAGGCCACGGTCCAGGCGGCCATCGGCGCCGTGCCGCTGGCCGCCGGGGTCGCCTCCGGAGACGTCATCCTGGCCGTGGCCGTGCTCTCCATCCTGGTGACCGCCCCCGTGGGGGCCCTGGGGATCATGGTGATGGGAGAACGGGTTCTCGACCGCGGAGAGCGGTATTCCTACCGGTTTCAGGACCTGAGAGACGCATTGGGCCTTCCGAGAGTCGGCGAGCGGATCCGGAGCCGGCTGTACGACACCGTCTGGAAAGTGATCGAGGAAAAGGAGCAGTGGATCCCTGAGCCGGGCAAGG
>CBFCZJ010000495.1:0-2541 GCA_965602445.1 uncultured Desulfobacterales bacterium
CCCGCATTCCTGGCGGGTTTTTTCCGAAGACAATCGCAAAATGGCTCAGATCAAGATAAAATAAAATATTGCGGCAGCAAATTTGTTGGGAGGATGGCATGGCAAAGCGGTTCTTTGGTTATCTGGCCGTCTCGATGATCCTGGCGGTCCTCGGCCTGAGCGCCGGCGCTGAAGCGGCGGATTTGTCTTCGGAGAAATGGTACACGGAGCGCTGGTGCGCCTTGGCCGGCGGCGAAATGTGGGTAAAGATGGCAGACGGGGGCAGATGCGACTGTTTGACCCCCACCCATGCAGTAGAGGTGGCCTTCGCCTCACAATGGGCCGACGCCGTGGGCTGGAGCCTCCGCTCCGCCGTGGGCACCGGCAAAAAACCCGGCATCGTTCTCATCGAAGAAGGGGCGGCGGACGCCGTGCACCGGCTGCGGCTCAACGAGGTGATCGACCGCTTCGGCCTCCCCATTACGGTGTGGAGCACCTCGCGGGGCGCGGCGCGCCAGTGAATGGTTGAGTGGTTGAGTCGTCGATTGGTTCAATGGTGGATTGGTGGATTGGGAAAAGTCGGTTCATCGTTGTTGGTGGGGCGATCGGGCAAAGGACTTGACCCGTTGATCCGTTGCCATTCGACCTTTTCACCAGTCAACCCTTCGCCCCTTTCACCACTTGACTATTTGACCAATCAACCACTTGATGCAATCGTAAAAAGTACCCGAAACCTTCGTCGGGCTCTATTCGGTTTTCATAAGTAATAGAAAACACTGGATTCCCGCTTTCGCGGGAATGACGGAAAGAAGAATATTCGCCCTTTTTACGAGACCATCAACCACTTGACCACTCAACCAATCCCCCAATCGACCCATCCCCACTCACCTCCCCGCCTTTTCCTCGAAATAGGCCAGCACCCCATGCAGCAGCGAGGCGCTGTGGCCGAGCTGGCGGTAGGCTTCTTCCGGCGTCATGAGGCGCTCTTCTTCTTCCAGCTTCCAACCCAGGGCCAGGGAGAGATTGGCGATCCGGACGATTTCGCCCACCAGATCGCTTTCGGAGTCGATCCGGATCGGGTAGCGGCGAATCCGGTGAAGGTTGTCCAGGACCTCTTGGTTGACGATGCCGTCGTTTTGCTGGTGGGTTTTTTGGTTGAACGCGTTGTAGACAAGGTGATGCTGGGGCATGGAAAGGTCGCCGATGTAGTGGACGCAGTAGGCCAGGTGGTCGTGCCCGTAGCCGGCGGTCTCGGCTTGGGCAACGGCGTTTCTTAGGGATGCGACGATGGCCCCGTACAGGTGCCCTTGGCCGTCGTTTCGGTCATAGAGGGGAATCTGTCTTCGAACCTCGGCCGCCGTGACCCTTTCCCCCGGCCGGTGGTTGCTGTAATGGTTGTAACCTTCCCGTCTGCCGGCCTTGAGCTTGGCAAGGTCCGCGCCCGCCGCGTTGTACCATTTCCGGTAGCCGGCCGCCTTTGCCACGGCAAGGTGGGTCTCGTCGAACCAGGCGGCGGCATCACCCGCCCAGAAGCAGAAAAGCGCTGCCGTCATGAAGATGGCCATCGACCCTTGCTTCACCTCAACCTCCCCGGCAAAAGAGCCTGTGATGACTTATCCTAGCGAATAACGGTGTTTCCGGCAAGGGCCGATAGGGGCGGTGCGCAGGGCAGACGATACCCGATGCACCGGCTCAGCTCAAATCTTCTGCTCGATCTCGTCAAAACAGGGAATGCACAGCGTCTGACCGGCAAAGCGCCGGGTGCGCGACTCCATGGCCATCTCGCCGCAGCGATCGCAGGCCAGACTGTCCAGTATCCGGGCCGGCCGTGGTGCCAAAGCGGCGGCAGGGGCGACGTCGAAAAGTTCAGACAGGGGAGCGTCCATGGTATACTGCTGAGCCTGCTCGCGCATCTGTTCGCACCGCTGTTTTTCTTCGGCGGTCAGGGTGCCTGCCGCCCATCTTTTCATCAGGTCGCCGAGCTCGGCGCCCATTTTATTCTGCACTTCGGGACGAAGGAGTGCCCGAAACCCCTTGCCCGTGTTCCGGTCGAAGAAGGAAAACGCCATCTTGCCGTGGTCCTTGTGGATGAGCGTTCCCTTTCCAAAAGTGCAGCCGGTCAAAAACTGGACCGCATCGACCCCGCACATGTCGGTTTCCACCACCGCCACCAGGTCGGTGGACTCCGCTGGGCCCAGCTGCTCGCCGGCCAGCTCCGAGACGCGGATGCCGATGGCCAGCCCCGGGCAGACATGGCCGTGAAAGTCGATGACCCGATCGATGGTTTCTGCAGAATATCTCATCTTGTCTCCAGTAAAATAGGGGAAGGTTTAGGGGTTCTGGGTTATGGGTTCCGGGTTCCGGGTTCGGGGTTCCGGGTTCAGAGGTTCAGAGGTTCAGAGGTTTTGGGTTCAGAAGTTCTGGGTTCGGTGGTTTCATTTCTAAATTCTAATTTCTAATTTCTAATTTCTCAATTCAAATTTTCCTCTTTCGGGATCACCAGAGGATTTCCGTTGTGGCGATGGATTTCGACGGCAACGCCGTAGACCGCCTCCACGGTTT
>CBFCZJ010000496.1:0-2533 GCA_965602445.1 uncultured Desulfobacterales bacterium
CTTGAACTGATCGAGGAACATCCGCCACAAGGGCTTTCGTTCTTTTTCGATCAGTTCGTTGGGACCGAAGCGTTCCAGTCGCTCCCGGACCTGCCCGGAGGTAAGACCCGTAGCGGAGGATTGAAGGAGTTCCTGAACTTTTCCCGGATCGAGTTGGTGCCAGGGGGTGGATTTGCTTCGGTTTCCGGTCATATGTTCCATCATCCGTTATTCCCTCTTGCGTCACCGTCAACCACGAAGCCTGGCGGTCAAGGCCGTAAAACCCGTCGCAAGCAGGTAGGCCGCAGCGGCGATGACGATGATGGTTGCGCCCGCGGGCAGGCCCGGTCCGTAGGAAACGATAAGCCCGGTGATCGTAAATAGTGCGGCCAGAATGCTGGCCAGGATCATCATGCGTCCCAGGCTGTGGACAAAATGGCGTGCCGTCGCCGCGGGGAGGGTGAGCAAGGCGATCACCAGGATCACCCCCACGACTTGAATCAGGATGACAACGGTCAGCGCAATGAGGCACAAGAGGAGCAGATAGGTGCTCAGAACGGAGATATCCTGGAGGCGACTGTATTCTTCGTCAAAGCAAACCGCCAGAAACCGCTTGTAGAAAATGAGGACCGAAACGATGATGATGCCGTCCAGTAATGCGAGTGCATGCATCCGCTCGGTTCCCACCATAAGGATGTTTCCGAACAGATAGCTCATGAGGTCGACGGTGTAGCCGGGCGTTTTGTATATAAAGAGGATGCCGATCGCCATGCCCACGGCCCACACCGCGCCGATGATCGTATCTTCGTGCTGGTGATACTGGAGGCTGATATATCCGATCACCAGGGCGGCGATCAGGGAGGCGACGACCGCCCCGTGCATCGGGTTACAGCTGTAGTAATAGGCAATCCCCATCCCGCCCAGCACGGCATGGGAGATGCCCCCGCTGATAAAGACGATGCGTCGCACCACCACGTACGTTCCGGTAATGCCGCATGCCACACTCGCCAGGAGCCCGGCGATGACGGCATGCTGCAAAAAGGTCTGTTGCCCCAGGGCCTCAAAAAATTCCATGGTTCTTTCCGATGGGTCGAGTCACCTATAAAAAGGCCGGTCCCAAAAGGAGATAATGAAAAATCGGATTGTAGACGGTTTCGTAACGGGTCCGAGATCAAGGCTTGCGAATCCCGAGGAATGAGGCGTACTGGAGGTACGCCGCAGTGACGAGGGGCGAAGCGTAACGCGGATATCGGACCCGTTACGAAACCGTCATAACTCACACTGATGCTTCAGCATATGCACAGGCCCGCTGTAGCACGCCTCTATGACCTCGCCGGTGATCTTTTCCGTCGGGTTACAGGTCAGACGCCGGTTCACGCAGGCCACGTGGCGCACATACGTGGAAATGAAACCCACATCGTGAGATACGAGAACGATGGTCGCCTTTTCATTGAGCTTTTTCAAAAGCTCGTACACATCCTGCTCCACCCTGCCGTCCACGCTGGCCGTCGGCTCGTCCAGGAGCAGGAGACGAGGGCGCCCGGCCAATGCCCGGGCAATCAGGACGCGTTGCTGCTGGCCGCCGGACAGCGTCCCGAAGCGACGTCCGGCCAGATCGTCCACCTTGACATCCGCCATAACTTCCCTGGCCACCTGCTTGTCCTGCCTCGCATATCCGCCCAACAGAGGGGCCCGGTGCAGGCGGCCCATCAGAACGACGTCCATGACGCTGACGGGGAAACTGTTATCGAGGGCGGCCTGCTGGGGGACATATCCCACAAAATGACGCACCCGTTCCGGAGCCCGGCCGAAAATCCGTACCTTTCCCTTGGTGGGCCGGAGGAGGCCGAGGAAGATTTTCAACAATGTCGTTTTGCCGCTTCCATTGGGGCCCACCATGCCGAGAAAGTCTCCCGCCGGAACGGAAAGGGTGATCTCTTCCAGCACACGCGCGCCGTCATAGGAAAAGTCGACCTTGTCGAGTTGTATGGCGATTTCCGGTTCGCTCATTTCATGGCGCCTTTCAGTGAGTCGGCGATCCGTTTCATGTTCTTCAGATAGTCGGGGTCCAGGGGGTCGAGCTGAACCACCCGGGCGCCGATGATTTCCGCAACGGCCTTGGCGCTGGCCGTTGAAAACTGTTTTTGTACCACAACGACTTTGACGTTTTCCGATTGGGCCAGCTCGATCAGACGGGTCAGCGACCTGGCGCTGGGACTCTTTCCTTCCAGTTCGATCGGTATTTGTTCCAGGCAGTAATCGCGGGCAAAATAGCCCCAGGCGGGATGAAAGGCGATGAATTTGCGCGAGGCCGGGTTTTTCAGGGTGTCGGAAATGGTGCGGTCCAGCCGGTCCAGATCATCGATGAATGCCCGGAGGTTTTTCTCGTAAAAGGCTGCGTGATCGGGGTCCTCGTCGATTAGGGCATCGCAGATATTTCGTGCCTGAATCGTAACGGCCTTTGCGCTCAACCAGATGTGCGGGTCCATTCGACCCCGGGTTTCTTCATGGCCCGCGTGGTGATAATGCCGCTTCATGGGCAGCAAGTCCACCC
>CBFCZJ010000497.1:0-2531 GCA_965602445.1 uncultured Desulfobacterales bacterium
GTTATTTTTTCTTGTAATTGCAGCGCATTTTTATTAAAAGCCTTCAATTTATAGGGATTGGCATAGGAAACGGTATTTGGACAAACGCGCTAAGAAATGGCGTGTCAGACAGCAGCAAACCCCGGAGCTTAGAAAGCGAAACGAGGCGATATGAACCTGATTACCGACACGGTGTTGGGATGGTTTTCTTCGGATTTGGCCATTGATCTGGGCACCGCAAATACCTTGGTCTACGTAAAGGGCAAGGGGATTGTGCTCAGCGAACCTTCCGTGGTGGCGGTACGCACCGACGATCGGATGAAAAACCGCGTGCTTGCCGTAGGGCTCGAGGCCAAAAACATGCTCGGCCGAACCCCGGGCAACATTGTGGCGATCCGACCCATGCGAGACGGCGTGATTGCAGACTTCGAGGTGACCGAAGCAATGCTTCGACACTTCATCCAGAAAGTTCACAACCGTCGTTCCTTTGTCCGCCCCCGAATCGTCATTGCAGTTCCTTCCGGAATCACCCAGGTAGAAAAGCGTGCCGTGCGGGAATCGGCTGAGTCCGCCGGTGCGCGTGAAGTTTTCCTGATCGAGGAGCCGATGGCCGCCGCCATCGGCGCCGGACTGCCGATTACCGAGCCGACCTGCAACATGGTCATCGACATCGGCGGCGGAACGACCGAGGTGGCGGTCATCTCCCTGGCCGGTATCGTCTACAGCCGCTCGATGCGGGTGGCCGGAGACAAGATGGACCAGGCGATCATTCAGTACATCAAACGCAAATACAACCTGCTCATCGGGGAGCGCACGGCGGAAATCATCAAGACCACCATTGGAAACGCCTACCCCGATCCCCAGCACCTGGAAACCATCGAGGTCAAAGGAAGAGACCTGGTCTCGGGGATACCGAAGATTCTTGCCATCGACTCCGAGGAGATTCGGGTGGCCATCTCCGAGCAGATCGATGCGATCGTGGAGACGGCCAAGATCGCCCTGGAGCAGACGCCGCCCGAACTGGCTGCAGACATCGTCGACCGGGGCATCGTCTTGACAGGCGGAGGCGCATTGCTCAAAAACCTGGACAAGCTGCTGCGGGAAGAGAGCGGGTTGCCGATCACGGTGACCGAAGATCCGTTGACCACGGTCGTATTGGGCTGTGGCAGGGCGCTCGACAGCATCGAAATCCTCAAACAGGTCGTGATCACCTAATTCGATGTTTTCCAAAAAAACGGTGGTGATCGTCGGCGTCATTTTGCTGGTCGCCGTCAACATCATCATTCTCTCGGTTACCAGCACCCGCTATCCCTCTTTTGGGCCCGGGCGGATTGCCATCGCCCTGACCGCGCCTTTTCAGACTGCAGTTGTCGGCACCGCCCGTTTTTTCAGCGATATCTGGCAGCGATACTTCATGCTCGTCGGCGTTGCCCGGGAAAACGAAGAATTGAAGCATGCGCTGCGCAAAAGCCGGGAAGAGAACCACCGGCTTGAGGAGGTGGCCCTTTCCAACCAGCGGCTGAGGCAGCTGCTCGATTTCCAGCAAAAGACCGCTCGCCGTGTAGTCGCCGCCGAAGTCATCGGCAAGGATCCTTCCCCGTGGTTCAAAACCATCATCATCGACAAGGGGCTTGAAGACGGGCTGACCAAAAGCCTGCCGGTCGTTGTCCCCGAGGGGGTTGTCGGGCAAGTGATCGAGTTGGCGGGAAACTATTCGAAGGTGCTGCTGGTCATCGACCAGAACAGCGCCGTCGACGCCCTTGTGCAGCGAACGCGGGCGCGCGGTATCGTGGCCGGAGCCATCGACAGCGGGTTTCTTTTCAAGTACGTGCTGCGCAAACACGATGTCCAGGTTGGAGATGCGGTCGTGACTTCCGGGCTTGACGGCGTTTTTCCAAAAGGGCTGAGGGTGGGGCAGGTCTCCGGGGTGGTCAAACGGACCGCCGGCATTTTTCAGGAAGTGACGGTCATGCCGTATGCCGATTTTGAAACCCTCGAGGAGGTGTTGGTGATTTTGAGTCCACCGATGCATCCGGGAACCGAGGTTCCATGAGTTATCTGTTTTACGCGCTGGTCTGTCTGAGCCTGGTGGTGCTGGAAACCACGATCATTGCAGACATCGCGGTTTTCGACGACGTCTACGATCTGCTCGTCACCTTTGTTGCCTATCTCGGTCTTTATCGGTCGACCAAAGAGAGCATACCGGTGATTGTCTGCCTCGGTTTTGTCATGGACAACCTGTCCGGCGCCCCTTTCGGACTTTACCTGACCGCGTATCTTTGGATATTTGCCGGCATCAGGTGGGGGATGCGCTACCTTCAGGTCCGCACCAGCGCGCTGGTGATGTTTGTCGTGCCGATCGCCGTTTTCATTGAACAGACCCTTTTCGCAGCGGTGCTTTTCATGCAGACACCCAGCGGGATTTCGGCGCCCCTGTTCTCCAAGAGGCTTGGGGGGCAACTGTTTTGGGCGCTGCTGACCGGCCCCTTTTTCCTCATGTTCTATGAAGTTTTTCACAGTCGGATCGAAAAGTGGGCTGCCGATCGCAAGGC